>DASTIZ010000086.1:0-2673 GCA_035717045.1 Chitinophagaceae bacterium | reverse complement strand
CATCATTAATCCAGCAATTTCAGGGATAGAAAATTACGTTGATGTCAAACTAAGTGCAAGAGATCAGTGGGTAGGGCTAACCGGCGCACCTAAGACTGCTTATGTTACTATCCATGCTCCGCTTGGTAAAAAGGATTATCGCACTTCTGCCACATCATATGCGATACCGGGAGAAAATCCGAGGGGAAAATATTATTGGGAAAACTACACGGCTGCGGAACCTCATCACGGAATTGGACTATCGGTGATAAATGATAAAACAGGAAGCTTTAACCGGTTTACTTCTACGGTTTCTTATGCTTATCACATCGGATTAAATCCAACTACAAATCTTTCTGCTGGTTTTGCAGCCGGTATTTCGAAGATCAGCATTGACAGAAGCAGACATGATTTTGATGGCAATGGTGACCCCATTGACCCGGTAACAGGTTCGGCAATAAGCGGTGAGCTGTTTAAAATAAGACCGGACCTGAACGCGGGTTTATATCTTTATTCAAGAGATTATTTTATCGGTCTTTCCGCTCAACAGGTAATTCCCCAGAAACTTCAATTTGCAGATGATGCCACATTTCCCACCGAAGGAAAATTGATCCCACATGTATTTTTGCAGGCCGGATACCGGTTTCTTCTTACAAATGATATCAACGCGATACCATCTTTGATGGTAAAATATATTAATGGGTCATCAAAAAATGGTTTTCAACCCGAAACAAATCTGAAACTGCAGTATCGTGATCTTTTTTGGGTAGGGGGCAGCTACCGTTACCAGGATGGTTATGCAGCCATGCTGGGATTAAATGTTGGCAACACTTTTCATGTTGGCTACGCTTATGATTTTACAACGACAAATTTGAATACCGTGAGCCGCGGCACCCATGAGTTAATGGTTGGCTTCATCTTAGGAAATAAATACAGTGAAGCGTGCCCGAGATGCTGGTAGAATTATAACCTGACGATCTTCTTTGTGCGGGTAGCCTTTAATACGTTTAATTGTTCCCTGGTCTTCTGTTGGTATTCCTTTACTGTTTGTAAACAGATTTCAGTGTCAGGGATCGCTGATACGTTATTGTCCTTCATCACCTTTTCAAGATTCAATAATGCCTTGAGGCTAAGTGAAAGTTGAGTTTGGATACTATCCGATTTTATTTGCGCAAGGGAAGTGTTTATTTTTTCATTCACGTTGTCCCAATTGATCTCGGTATAAGCGAGACGTAATTGGTTTTCGAGGTTATTCCAGTTCACATTATCAGCGTGATATTTATATTCTGATTTCAGCTTATATTTTTCAGCAGTATTCAAAACCTCTGCATATTTCTTCTCCACAGCTTTCCATTCGCTTTCCTGTAAAATCTTTTTCGTTGCGTCCACAGCTCCTTTTACTTTTTCTTCCTCTTCAGGAGCAAGCTCGGGAATAACCGGGCTTGTAAAATTTACATGCATAAATGCGGGGGGAACTATTGCATCTTCAGTGGGCCCATCAAATACGAGTTCAATCTCAGGCCCGGGCATTTCTGCAGTGATCCTCTTTGATTGTTTCGCGGAAGAATTTTTCACAACAAAGTTATTATTGATGCGAACGGGCTTCCCATTCAGAAAATAATAAGGACTTACTTCGCTTGACAGAGAGTATAATTTTTTCGCAGTGCCTTTATAATTTACCGAAACGAGAAAATGAAATAATACGATCCCAAGCATAGCCAACACCGCAAACGAAAGTTGTCTTAGCGGATTCCAACCTTTATTTCTCATGCCCAGGATGGATTCAATGCGATGAAGCAGATCTGCATTTTTACCCGCTGCCGCCATCACCATCTGGCGTTGTTTGGTTTGTTCCAATCGCAATAGTGCTGATGCGTATTCACCAGGCTTGTATTGAAATTGCAGGACCATTTCATCACAGCTATGCTCCCTTTCTTTTTCAATGCTTTTTACAAGCAGTTTTACAAAGGGGTTAAAGTATAAGACGGTCCTGATTAAACTTACCATCAGGTTCAGGAAATAATCATACCGATGAATATGACTTAATTCATGCAGGATAACGGCTTCAACCTGGTGAGGGGTTAAATTATTTACAGCGGCGACCGGGATCAGGATAATGGGTTTTAAATAACCAATTGTAACGGGAGATGTTACCCACTCAGAGAGCCAGATCTTCACTTCACGGGTAATGCCCATTGCGGCTGCTGTCCGCTTTACATACATTCTCCAGTCAACTTCGATCTTTTTGAGACCACTGGTTCTTATGAATTGTACGAACCTGTAGTTGCGAATGAACTGCCACAGGGGGGCCGCTAGTATCACCAGGTAAACAACAGAGGCATACGGCAATATCTTTCCCTCGAAATAATTCCATGTATCGTCATTGATGATTCCCGGGGTATAAAAAGAGTTGGTTGAATTCGCGTTTGACAGCAATGAATCTGCAAGGGTATAAATAAACCAGCCGAAACCTGAAAAAGTTAAAAGGATCGCAAGCGAAGTTCTCTTCGATGCTCTTAATTTTTGAAATGAAACAGTGATCAGTTGATAAATCGCCCATAACAACGCCATTTGCCATAGGCTGTTTACAAGAGCCCATCCAAGGGATTGCAGGAAAGTTAGCTGGTTCATTACCGTAAAGCTTATTTGTTTTTCAAGCTGTCGATCATTTGCTGGATCTTCTCCAGTTCTTCA
>DASTIZ010000085.1:0-6853 GCA_035717045.1 Chitinophagaceae bacterium | reverse complement strand
CCATTTTTCGCAAAACAATATTCAACCAATTCAGCGTGGCCACTTTCATATCATCATTGTCGGAAATGTCAAGACATTTTTCCCACGCGAGTAATGCCTGCCGGTTATCACCCTTGAGAAAATGAGCAAGCCCGAGATGATAATATATGTTGGTTTGCAGTGTACTCGTCGGAATATTCTTTTCATTGGGTATGCCATCAGCCTCGACTTCATCAACCTGGTCCCGCGTCAGCTCCGAAGCCTTTTTCAGATCCGCGATCGCATAATCAAAACAACGTAGCGTGATGTATCGATGCCCCCGATGCCTGTAAAATCTTGCATTGTCCGGATTTACTGCAATACCTTGTGTAAACATGTCTATTGCTTCTTTATATTTTCCCAGGTAAGCAAGCCGCCGCCCATACCATATCATATGATCCTCATTTAAACTGTCAGCCTGGTATTTTCTTTCTGCCGAACGAAGATTAGCTTCAAAAGATCTTCTTACAGAATCGCTAAGTAAAGGAATGGGATAAGATTTGTCAAGACAATCTTTTTGTGAAAAAACAAGATTGCCTATTAGCACAAATAAAAATGACAGGATCGGTTTTCTCATACTGAAAAGTTACAACTTTGCAGCTTTGTCGCGGAGGACTTCCTAGCCGAATACTTTTGAAAAATTAATATGAGTCAGATTGCCATCTTTGCTTCCGGCGCCGGTTCAAACGCTGAAAAGATCATTGAATATTTGGCCGCACCCCTCTCCTGTCGGAGAGGGGCAGGGGGTGAGGCGATCGTCTCATTGATCGTATGCAATAAACCGGAAGCAGGTGTCTTGAAAATTGCAGAAGAAAAGAACATACCAACCCTTTTACTCGATAAAGAAAAATTCTTTCGCGGCAACGGATACGTCGATGAATTAAAAAATTCCGGCATAGATCTGATTGTTCTTGCTGGCTTTCTCTGGAAACTTCCGGCTTCTTTGGTCAGAGCATGGCATAAGAAAATTGTCAATATTCACCCGGCGTTGTTACCTAAATATGGTGGCAAAGGAATGTATGGTCAATTTGTGCACGAGGCGGTCCTCGCTAACAAAGAAAAAGAAAGTGGTATCACCATTCATTATGTTGATGAGGTTTATGATAACGGGCAGATCATTTTACAGGCTACATGTATGATCGATGAGAGTGAAACAGCGGTAACGCTCGCAAAAAAAGTGCGGGCGCTGGAACACCGGCACTTTCCCCCAGCCGTTGCCTTGCTGGCCACACTTTAAATTACCATTTGCATTTTCTTTCGTTACTTGCCCTGCTTGAGGAAAATATCAGCCTATATTGTCATACTCGCCACCTGTTTTTGCATGACTGAAAAAACGGGTGCTCAAACATTTCGCCTCAAGGGAACGGTTTATGACAGCACAAGAAGCTATCCGGTGATTTCAGTAAGCGTGTTGACCTCGTCCGGGCGTGGCACTGTAACCGATGTTTTTGGCAATTATGAAATAGAAGTAAAAGAAACCGATTCCATTTGGTTTAGTTACCTGAACAAAGCCACGATAAAATATGCCGTCGCAAAGATCTTTGATGCTTCACGGTTTGATATTGCATTGCACGTGAATATTCCTGTATTGAAAGAGGTCATTGTAAGGCCAAGAGCCTATAGGCTTGATTCAATTCAAAACCGGATCGATTATGCAAAAGCTTTTAACTGGGAAAAACCAAAGTTATCACCCGGTGTCAATAGTGATGGCTCTGTAGGATTTGATCTTGATGAGATCATCCGGATGTTCCAGTTCAGGAAAAATAAAAGTGCTGCCAAATTCAGGGACCGGTTGCTGGAAGAAGAAAGAGAAAAATTCGTCGACCATCGCTTTAATAAAGCGCTGGTGCTTCGGCTTACGGGCCTTGTGGGTGCAGCAAGAGACAGTTTCATGGCGATCTGCCGGCCCTCCTACGAGATGTGTCTTTACACCAGCGACTATGATTTTCAATTCTACATAAAAAAATGCTACGAGGCTTATACGCTGCAGAAAAGCGAGGCGTGGTTACAAAAAGAAAATTAACTTACTGCGGGATAGCACTCAATTTTTATTTTCATTTGTAATGATATGAAGCATTTGTTTTCAGCAATTACTCCAGCCCACCGTTTAACCCGTGGGCGGGCATTCAGTTTTACTGTTGTTTCGATCTTATTTTCCGGCATTTCATTTTCGCAAACCATGCTTCAGCAGGTGGCACCTGAAACACAGGGATTATCATCGGGGAGACTAAACCATCTTGATGCAAAGATTAATCAATGGATAAGAGAAGACCAACTAAACGGCGCCACGATGATCATTCTGCGGAATGAAAAAATTGTTTATAACAAGGCCTTTGGCTTTGCCAATAAACAACAAAACGTTCCCATGAGAACCGATCATATCTTCCGTATAGCATCGATGACAAAACCGATCATCAGCGTGGCGGCCCTGATGCTTTATGAAGAAGGAAAATTCTTATTGACTGATCCGCTTTCAAAGTATATCCCTGAATTTAAAAATGCTGTGGTGATTGATACATACAACGCTGCCGACACAACCTATACAACTGTTCCCGCCAAAAGAGAAATAACTATTCGTGATATTTTTGCTCATACATCAGGAATTGGCTACGCACAAATCGGGTCAGAAGTTGCCAATGCGATCTATTTCAAAAACAAGATCAACGGCGGCATCGGTACTCCTTATTCAACCTTAAAAGACGTAATAACAAGACTGGCAAAACTCCCGCTGCTTGTGCAACCGGGTGAGGAATTTTATTACGGATTAAATACCGATGTGCTCGGGTATCTGATTGAAGTGATCAGTGGAATATCACTTGATAAATATTTGCAGCAAAAAATATTTGCCCCCCTTGGCATGAAGGATACTTATTTCTTCTTACCAAATGAAAAGCAATCAAGACTTGTTGCGCTTTATTCACAGGGAAATAATTCAATACGGATCCAGGATTCACTGATCAGTTTACATGGAACCTTCTCAAGAGATTTTCCAAAAACACCAAACGGAACTTACTTCTCCGGTGGTGCCGGGCTGGCGTCAACTGCGTACGATTATGCGCTGTTTGGTCAAATGCTCTTGAATGGGGGTGAACTTTCCGGGAAAAGAATTTTATCGCCGGCCACCATAAAATTGATGACAAGCAACCAAATCGGTGACCTGCTGATGTGGGGGGATACAAATAAAACGCGTCGCTTTGGTTTGGGTTTTGGAATTCTTACCGAATATGCTGAAAGAACTACGATGATTCCTGCAGGCTCATATGGTTGGGATGGAATGTTTGCATCGCATTATTGGACCGATCCAAAAAGCAAAATGGTCGTTGTATTCATGAGAAACATCTGGCCTACCGATCATTGGGATTATGGCGACCGGATCAAGCCCCTGATATACCAGGCGCTTTTAAAATAAATTCATTATTATGAAAAAGATTGCATTACTGTTTGTAATAGTTTTTACACTCCAGCATAGCCATTGCCAGGAATCATTTGTTCCATCATTTATAAAAGACAGCATTGATAGTTATGTAAGTAGTGCTTTGACCAAATGGAAAATTCCGGGCGTAGCCGTTTGTGTTGTGAAAGATGGAAAAGTAGCTTTTATGAAAGGTTACGGTGTAAAAGAAACGGGGACAACTCATAAAGTTGATGAGAACACTTTATTTATGATCGGCAGTAATACAAAAGCGTTCACGGCAACCGCCCTGGCCATGCTTGCCGCGGATAAAAAATTATCACTTGATGATAAAGTACAAAAATGGTTGCCGGATTTTACATTGTACGATCCATGGGTAGCCAAAGAAGCGATCATCAGGGACCTCCTTTGTCATCGTCTTGGCTTCGAAACATTCCAGGGTGATTTTATGTTTTTTGATTCTGATCTTTCGACGGCAGAAATGCGGGAGCGATTTGGAAGATTAAAGCCGCTTTATAGCTTTCGCGGCCGTTGGGGATATACCAATGCTGCTTTTATGACAGCAGGAGAGATCATACCAAAAGTGACCGGTAAGTCATGGGCAGAATTCCTGAAAGAAAAAATATTTCTTCCACTCGGTATGCCAAACACACTGGCCTTATCAAAAGATATTGCTGGTGCTTCTAATAAAGCAACCGCACACACGGTTTGGATGGGTGAATTAAGAAAGATCCCTTACGGAAATATTGATGCGATGGCTGCCGCGGGGAGCATATCGTCAAGTGTGCATGATATGAGTAAATGGGTAATTGCACAGCTTAATAATGGCAGAGTAGAGGGTAGGGAGATCATTCCCGCATTTGCAATTTCACAAACATGGCTTCCTCATTCCATCCTCGGTAATGGGGGACATATGTACAATACCGGGCATTTTTCATTATATGGGCTGGGTTGGTTCCTCGAAGAATACAACGGCAAAAAAATCGTAAGTCACACCGGCGGTGTAAATGGTTTTGTAACCAGCGTAACCCTGGTACCCGAAGAAAAACTTGGCGTGATCGTTTTGACAAACACTGATGCAAATAATTTTTATGAGGCCTTGAAATGGGAGATCATCGATGCTTATATGAAACTTCCTTTCCGGAATTATAGTTCAGGTATGTTGAACAATTATAAGATGAGTGAAGCAGAATTGAAAAAAATGGTCGACCTGAAAAAAGACACGATTCAATCAAAACCTGCTGCTGCGTTACCATTAACTTCTTACACAGGAGAATATACACACGAATTATATGGCAAAATGAATATTACTTTTGAAAACGGGGATCTTATTATGCGATTTGAACACCATCCAAAAAGGTATAGTAAACTGGAGGCGCTGGGCGGCAATCGTTTTCTGAGTACGTGGAATGATCCCTTGTTCGGAGTAAACGTTTTGCCCTTTACGGTTGAAAATGGAAGAGTAAAATCACTGACTGTTCGTGTGGCAGATTTTGTTGAATTCACTCCGTATGAGTTTATAAAAGTGAAATAACATGGAAGTACACCACCATTCACATACGCCAGACCCCGGTTTACACCGGGGCAAAAAAAAATGGACACATTATTTCTGGGAGTTCTTTATGTTATTCCTTGCTGTTACTCTCGGATTTTTTGTAGAGAACCAGCGGGAACACTATATTGAACATCTACGAACAAAAGAATATGCAAGACAAATGAATGATGATCTTAAAAATGATACCGCAGAATATAATTGGATCATTCAACAAATCGATAGTTACGTAAAAAATTTTGACACTGTCAATGTGCTTTTTGATCATTCCCCTCCCGTATCTAACAGGAGACTTTTGACAGCAGTATTAACGCGGAGAGCAACTTTTGGGATGCCGGCAGCTACTATGACTTTTAATCAAATGAAAAACTCCGGAACTATCCGATACTTTCGGAACAAAGATCTTAGCAAACAAATTTCACATTATTATGAAGCTACTATCCCGCCCTTAATTCAATCCTTGGAATACGATGATGATTTTTTTAATCGAGAATTGCAAAGTTTTATGCTGAATCACTTTGATTATAATCAAAGTGATTTTTTGACGGACACGCTTAAAGTTAGTGACCCGGTATATCTTGAACGAAACGCTAAGAATGATTTACTCTTGCGTAACAGGTTGATTCACTATAACTCTCTTTTACAATATACCGTTAATTTTTGGTTGAAGAGAGGCCGGAACGAAGCAACTGAATTAATGGACTTCTTGAGCAAAGAGTATCACCTGGAATAAAATATGTATAAAGCATTATTTTATTAAACTTGCAACTATTGAACCTATAAATTGTTACTCATGGAACAAACAACTCTCGGAATAGGCACAAGGTTACAACATACCCAATATGGCCCTGGTGTCATTGTCGGTGTTCGTTATGCCACTTACCTGATCTCATTCATCAATCATGGCCTGAAAGAAATTGACAAGACAGATAACAAGCTTGATGAAATCATTCCTGAGAATGTAACCGAAGAAATAGAAACACATTCTGATATTGAAAAGTCGTTGCTGAAAATTTTGAGACTATGGGGAGGGATTTCTGAAATTGTTCCCCTTGGCGACCGGTGGTTAAAAGGAATGATGATCCTTCAACCGGCTGATAAGAGCTTAAAACCAAAAGAGATCCCCATTGAGGATTTTTTTCATAAAGTTGTTATGCTGCGTGACCGGTTGAGAGTGCTGGAGCAAAATGTGAACAGCAGCAAAAATCTCAGCGATGAAGAAAAAGTAAATCTCCAGCAATACATTACCCGCTGCTATGGTTCACTGACCACTTTCAATGTTTTATTTAAAAACAAAGAGCAATGGTTTGTTGGAGAAAAAGGCAGCAAAGACTAAGACCCGCTTGCTTTTTTGGCCGGGCAGGTGTGGATCCCAAATAGTGCATACAGCGGACAGAAACCAACCAGGCTTGTTAAAACAAAAACAAGACCGGCTAAGGCGAGCACAATACTCCAGGTGCCGGTAACGATGCCTCCGAAATACAGGTATGCAAATAATGCTGCCAGGAGTAAGCGAATAATGCGATCGGTTGTTCCCATGTTCTTTTTCATAAGAAAAATATTTTTGAGTTCAGAATAATTCGATCACTTCCGCGATGCCATAAATAATAGCAACGCATAGTGCACAAACAAGTAATATTTTCAAAAACCTGTTTTGCATACAATAAAATTCACTATAAATCTACTCGTAAATCTTTTATACAGTGGTGACCCTTATCACCATTTTTCATGATTGTTACCCGGGAAACGCCAGCCCACGATTTAAATCGTGGGCTGAAATTCTGCCCGCCCGGGGTCTTGCCAGGTTGCATCTACAATTAGCGAAAATGATCAAGGCAGATTCTGTGTTAAGAACCAAAGATTATTTTATT
>DASTIZ010000084.1:0-3918 GCA_035717045.1 Chitinophagaceae bacterium | reverse complement strand
GAATGGACAATAGAAAATAGCCTGATTACACCTTCATTTAAAATAAAGCCCAATGAGATGAAAAAAAATATACTTCCTTTTATTCAGAATGGTACGATTCTAAAGGGGCCATAATATGGCAAAAGGTAAACTTGTGAGTACACCATTCCGTAATTTTAATTAAAATGGAATATCCATGATCATTAAGCTAGCACGCGAGGTAAATGAGTTTTTGCAGATTCATCAGCTTAATTATAAAACATTCGTTGAAGAAATACCCCAGCACAAACAAAATGAAGAGAAAAAGCTTGTAGATAAATTTCATGATAAGAACCAGTATATCATTGCAAAAAGGGGTGAAAAAGTTATTGGCATGGTGTGTTATAATTTGCAACGCCCATTTTCGTTAGATGCTAAACTAAAAGACTTCGAAACTTTCCTGCCGAAGTATAAAAGACTGGCAGAAATAAGATTGCTTTCCGTAACTCCCGATGAACGGAACACGAGAGTGTCGTACCGGTTATTACAATATTTGTGTCATGAGCTTATTGGAAAAGGAACTGATATGGCCGTTATCTCAGGGACTACAAGACAACTGCGCTTATATTCCCGTATCGGCTTTATTCCTTTCGGCCCACTGGTTGGGACTGCCGAAGCGTCATTTCAACCTATGTATATAACTTTAAACGATCTGCGAAATGATTTCAGAAATAGTTAATTTAAGTACAGGGCCGGTAGCTATTTCTCCAAAAGTGATGAACGCTTTTAAGGAGCCACCAATCTCGCATAGGTCTGCTGCATTCAAAAAATTGTATAATAAAACTACCAGGTTATTGAGTGCGGCATTTCATGTGCAGCAAACTTTTCTTCTTACAGGCAGTGGCACACTGGCAAATGAGGTTATGCTTCAGGAAATAAAATGTATACAGGGCAAAGGACTGATTCTATCCAATGGTGAGTTTGGTGAAAGACTTATCGAACAGGCCCGTCGAAATAATCTAAAATTTATTAAACATGAAATCGATTGGGGAAAACCATTTAATTTAGAAGTGATTAAGCAAATAGTTTTGCAGAAGTCTGTAAAGTGGATCCTGTTTGCTCATTGCGAAACGTCTACCGGTGTTATTAATGACCTGGACCAGTTACTGGCTTTGGCAAAATCAACTAATTGTTTGGGCTTTGTTGATTGTATGAGCACCGTGGGGACCATGCCACTTAATCTTTCTCAGGTGGCTATGGCAACAGCATCATCAGGGAAAGGCCTGGCGTCTGTGCCGGGTCTGGCCATCATTTTTGCAAACATTGAGCTTTCATTAAAAAGAGAGAGCCCTGTTTATTTAGATCTTACACACTATTCCACACATGCGGGTATCCCTTTTACACTGTCATCTAATCTTGTAAAGGCCTTATATGCTTCAATCTTCCAAAAACTCCGTGCTGGTCATTATGAACTGATACAACACTACGGAGAGCAATTCTTCAAAATATTGAATGACCATGGTTTTGTACCATTCAGTGATGCCAATTCAAAAGTGTTTACGATAGTAACATCCGGAAAAAGGAAATCAGATTTTTACCGTTATATGAAGCAAAAAAAGATCTTGTTAAGCAATGAAAGTAAATATTTAACCATCAGGGGATGGTGTCAGCTTGCTACGCTTGGGTATTACACAGAAAAACAGCTAAGATTTGTATTGAACGCAATAAGGCGATACTCATCGGAAGTTTGAATTTGGTAATTAGTGATTTCTCTTTTCTGGTTCCGGACCCAGGTTGCTGATCAGATAACCAGGATGAAACAGCACTCAGGATAGTATCTGTGCTTATGTATTTTATTAACATTGATGATCATGGAAACAAAATTGCCAACAAGAAAATTAGGAAGTAGCGGACTTGAAGTTTCCGCCCTTGGTCTTGGTTGTATGGGAATGAGTTATGGTTTTGGCCCGGCTGGTGACAAGAAAGAGATGATCACGCTTATCCGGAAAGCGGTTGAAAAGGGAATTAATTTTTTTGATACCGCGGAAGTTTATGGACCCTTTACAAACGAAGAACTGGTCGGTGAAGCATTAGAACCGTTCAAAGGAAGAGTGGTGATAGCCACAAAGTTTGGATGGAAACCCAATGCTGAGGGTAAATGGATAGATCTGGATAGTCGTCCGGAACATATCAAAGAAGTTGCCGAAGCATCATTAAAACGATTAAGGATTGAGGCTATTGACCTGTTTTATCAACATCGTGTTGATCTTAATGTTCCGATCGAAGATGTCGCAGGTACAGTGAAGGATCTTATCAAAGAAGGAAAGGTAAAGCATTTTGGTTTATCCGAAGCCGGTGTAAGAACAATTCGTAAAGCGCATGCGGTGCAACCTGTTACCGCGTTGCAAAGCGAATATTCATTGTGGTGGAGGCAGCCGGAAGAAGACCTGTTGCCAGCACTTGAAGAACTTGGAATTGGTTTTGTTCCATTCAGCCCATTGGGAAAAGGATTCCTTACCGGAAAAATCAATGAGAATACAACGTTCGAAAGTTCCGATTTCCGCAATATTGTTCCAAGGTTTTCACCGGAAGCGCGAAAAGCAAATCGATCAATGATTGACCTGATCAGTCGCATAGCTGAACAGAAGAACGCAACACCTGCACAGGTTTCATTGGCGTGGCTGCTTGCACAAAAATCGTGGATCGTTCCTATACCGGGTACGACAAAGCTGCATCGCCTCGAAGAAAACCTGGGCTCTCTTAACATTGAATTTACTGCTGAAGAACTGCGTGTCATTAAGGATGCTTCATCAAACATTAAAGTGCAGGGTGAGAGATACCCTGACCATTTGCAAAAACTGGTTGGCCGCTAAAAATATAACGTGGATATTATCGTTGGGGGAGGGAGGCTGATCGGCTCACCGGAGTTTTATTTTCCAAAGAATTGGCCCATAAAATGACACCCTCCGGCACAACTGGTATGAAAATTATTGGATCTGATTTCAATTGAATGTAAACCATTCTTCAAGGCACCTAATCGTTACTCATATATAAGTACAATATAAGGCAGAGGTATAAAAAAAAAATAATTAAAGTATCCAGACTGAAAACCCACAATTGCTTTTTCTTCGGCTTAAAAAGAAGTCCCAATCCAACCACCGCAGTCATAATAATAGTGACAAAGACTGACAACAGATGAGAGCGTGATATAGCTTGAAACAACGAACCATGCCGGTAGAAAACATCGTCTATGGCCAGGATAAACATATTAAACACATTGCTGCCCAGTAAGTTTCCAACCGCCATATCGAGGGCTCCCAATCTTACTGCGGCAAATGAAACCACTAATTCCGGTAATGATGTGGCGGCGGCAATAAATAAAGTAGCAAAAAAAGAATTACCTAATCCTGTTTGCAGGGAAATATGTTTACCAAACCAAGGGAGGAAAATGGCCGTTCCGATTACTATTAAGGCGTTGAGTGCGTATCCGCCGATAACTTTTTTAAGCTCGGCAACACGGGTGGCTGATTGTGTGATTTTGGAAGGCGGTGGGGCAGTGATGCTCATCTGCTCGTAATGAAAAATTCCCCAAACCGCTACCAGATAAATTCCGATCAATATAAGTGTAGAGCCGCTGAACCATAACAACGATGGTATTTCATTTGACAGGTAAATGGCCATACCTGCTACCATTAACAGAATAATTCCAAAAATGGCAGCTACAATATGGCTTGACTTAACATTAGAAAAAAGGGGTTGTTTTATGCGTGCATCCAGCAGCGATAATATCATCAGGTTAAAAACACAGCTACCAAATATGTCGCCTGCTGCCAGGTCTGGTTCATTCACGATTGCCACTGAACTGATGCCCGTTATTAATTCAGGTAATGAAGTAACGGATGCCATGAGAATGAGTCCAATCCATGCTTTGCCTATTCCCGTCAGATCGGCTATTTTATC
>DASTIZ010000083.1:0-6808 GCA_035717045.1 Chitinophagaceae bacterium | reverse complement strand
ATTTTTATACCAGCAACAGCGATGATGTGTTTACCCATATCCGTTTGCATATTTATCCTGATGGCGGTGTGGCAAGATTAAGGGTCTATGGCGACGTGTACAAAGACTGGAGCGCTGTCAAACCGGATGAGACCCTTGACCTGGCTGCAGCAATCTATGGAGGAAAAGCATTGTTGTGTAATGATATGTTCTTTAGTCCCATGAACAACCTCATCATGCCGGGCCGTGGCATCAATATGGGTGATGGTTGGGAAACAAAAAGAAATCGTACACCCAATAATTGTGATTGGGTTATTATAAAATTGGCACATCACGGCATTATCGAACGAATTGTCGTTGATACGAAACATTTTAAAGGCAATTACCCGGACAGTTGTTCAATAGAAGCCTGCAATAGTAATTCAGATGAACAGGTGATCACAGGCAAAGCGGAGTGGATAACGATTTTACCGACCCAAAAATTAAGCGCAGACAGCGAGCATGAATACTCCGGGGAGATCATCAAGCATTCAGCTGTCAGCCATGTTCGGTTAAATATATTTCCTGATGGCGGGATCAGCAGGTTAAGGTTGTTTGGAAAAAAAGCTGGATAATTATTCTAAACCTGGTGTGACAGCATTAAGTTTAATTAAAAATATAAAGCGCCTCTCCCCTCATTGCGACTGCGGGCTACGGAAACCGGAAGCCACGAAGGGAGACCTGACGTGAGGTTATGACATTATACTTAGTATTATATGGAATACTCTTCGTCATACTGGTCATGCTCATCGTGATGTCCTATCGCCTGCCTTTAATTATAAAACAGGGTGAGACAAAAAGCTCTGAAAAATTACAGGAGAAAATCAATACCACTCAGAATTTCATTTATACCGGGATAGTTCTTGTTATCCTTGCCCTGATCTGGAACACTTACTTGCTGGTAAAAGACACACCCCGGGAAAATCATTTGATGGAATGGCTGAATATCGTGATTCGTGTCATGCATTTTACATTTGGCATTGCATGGATCGGCGCTTCATTTTATTTTGTCTTTCTTGAAAATGCTTTGAACCGGACTGAGAATGTAAGAGATGAACTTGCAGGAAATTTATGGGCCGTACATGGCGGAGGTTTTTATTACCTGGAAAAATATAAAGTTGCGCCCAAAACGATTCCGAAACACTTGCACTGGTTTAAGTACGAGGCTTATTTTACATGGCTGTCGGGGCTTAGTTTGTTGTTTGTGATTTATTATTTTAATGCATCAGCGGTATTGATCGATAAAAACGTCCTGGATATTTCGCCATTTGTTGCTGTGAGCATTGGAATAGGTTCTTTTATTGCCGGATGGATCATCTATGACCTTCTTTGTAAATCTCCATTGATCAAAAAGCCCATTTTATTTGCTTCAATTGGATTTGCTTTACTCGTTGCATTTGCATATTTCTACACACAGGTTTTCAGCAGTCGTGCTGCTTACATCCACTTCGGGTCGATGATCGGTAGTATTATGGTAGCAAATGTATTCTTTGTGATCATCCCGTCACAAAAGGCGATGGTTAAAGCTGCAAAAGAGAATAAACCGCTGAATCCCCAGCTTGGAAAAAATGCATTGACCCGTTCGATACACAACAATTATTTTACGTTACCCGTATTGTTTGTGATGGTGAGCAATCATTTTCCTTCAACATTTGGTTATGAATATCCCTGGCTCACGCTTTCCATCATTTCACTGGGTGCTGCGGGAATAAAGCATTATCTCAATCTGCGTGAAAAAAAACAACAAAGTGTTTGGGTGATGCCTGTTTCGGTGATTGTTTTGTTAGCAGCATGTTTTGTTTCGGCACCACCGGCAAACCCCAATGCTTGTAAATCATCGGTAAGTTTTGCCGAGATCAATATGATCTTCCAAACCCGCTGCGTAAGCTGTCATTCGGCAAAACCAACAGATGATGTTTACAAAGTGGCGCCCAACGGGGTAAAGTATGACACACCGCAGGAAATTGTTTTGAAAAAAGACCTGGTCATTCAAAGAGTGGTGTTGACGAAGACAATGCCACAGAATAATAAGACCAATATGACAGAAGAAGAAAGAGACAAGATCCGTTGCTGGGTCGAACAGGGTGCTTCGTTAAAATGATTTTATGACCCTATCATCATTTAATAACTTAGATAAAAGGGCTGCAGCAAAGGAATTGTTTTC
The DNA here is from genome assembly GCA_035717045.1 of Chitinophagaceae bacterium. Classification (GTDB taxonomy): domain Bacteria; phylum Bacteroidota; class Bacteroidia; order Chitinophagales; family Chitinophagaceae; genus VBAS01. The sequence continues at coordinate 4,626 of DASTIZ010000083.1, read as the reverse complement.
CTGTTGCGGATCGCAAAAATGGGTTTCATTGATGATGAAGGGATTTCCTTTTGACTCTGCGGAAGATCTCCTTGTCACAGCAACAAATGCCTGGTACCAGGAATGTGGTGAGCAGGATTGGAAGGAATCGTTCACACATCATCCCAGGATTGGCGATAAAAAAAGTTTGGCTAAAAAGTTCGCAGTAAAAGAACAGGCCGGTATTGCATCAGCGACCAAGGAGATCATTGAGGCATTGGCCGCATCAAATGAAGCGTACGAGATAAAGTTTGGATTCATATTTATTGTTTGCGCAAACGGCCGATCAGCTATTGAAATGTTGCGACTACTTTCTAACAGGCTTAATAATGATGGCTATGATGAATTAAGAATAGCAATGGGAGAACAGCATAAGATCACGTTGTTGCGTTTCGGAAAACTATTTGAAGACTTTCAATTATTTACTATGAGCCAGATAACAACACATGTTTTAGATGTTGCTGCCGGCCGGCCGGGCCGGGATATTGATGTACGATTAATGAATAAAATGGATAAGGACTGGCATACGATTGCCCAGGGAATAACAAATGGCGATGGTCGGGTGTCCGATCTTTTGCCTGCAGGCAGGACTCTTTCGCCCGGCATTTATAAAATAGTTTTTGAAACGGGTAATTATTATCATGATCAGAAAATAAAAACGTTTTATCCATGCGTCGAGATCCTGTTTACTGTTTTTGATGATTCGCATTATCATGTGCCCTTGCTGATAAGTCCATTTGGATATTCCACCTATCGCGGTACCTAAGCCCTGAAGGGGCGTCGAACTTAACTTCGCCCCAAGGCAAACGAATGAATTTATCCAAGCCCCGAAGGGCGATATACGTTAACACGGTGAGTAGCACTGTGGCCGAACCGAAAGAATCCAACCCAAAGCCCCGATGGGGCGCCATACATCAGAACAGTGCGCAGCACTGTTAATGTTATCGAATCGAATGAATTTAACCCAAGCCCCGGAGGGGCGATATACATCAACATAGGGCGCAGCCCTATGATATAAGCGTAATACCATCACTATGGGACAGTCACTAGTTAAAAACTACCTGCACATCATCTACAGCACTAAGTATCGGCAGCCGCTGATTCATGAGGCAGTTCAGCCGGAATTATATAGCTACCTCGGCGGTATCTGTAACAACCTCGAATGTTATCCGGTGAAGATTGGGGGCTGGCTTGATCATGTTCATGTTCTTTGCCTGCTATCGAAGAAAATAGCTTTAATGAAATTTGTTGAAGAGCTGAAATCACATTCTTCAAAATGGATAAAGACCAAAGGGGAAGAATTAAAAGGCTTTTACTGGCAGGATGGCTATGGCGGATTTTCTGTAAGTCCGAATGACGTGGATATTGTAAAAGCGTATATTGAAAATCAGAAAGAGCATCATAGGAAGAAGACTTTCCAGGATGAATACAGGGAATTACTGAATCGGTTTAATGTGGATTATGATGAACGTTATGTGTGGGATTAGGTGAATATTCCGCCCTTTCAGGGCTTAGAGATTCCCCGGCTTCGGCTGTCACAGGGCTTCGCCCTGCGTTAATATATATCGCCCCTTTGGGGCTTAGAAGTATGACGGCTCTTTGGGGAGGCTTCATCACAGGGCTTCGCCCTGCGTTAATATATATCGCCCCTTCGGGGCTTAGGAGTATGACCGCTCTTTGGGGAGGCTTTATCACAGGGCTTCGCCCTGCGTTAATATATATCGCCCCTTTGGGGCTTAGAAGTATGACCGCTCTTTGGGGAGGCTTTATCACAAGGCTTCGCCCTGCGGTAATATATAGCGCCCCTTCGGGGCTTAGGAGTATGACGGCTCTTTGGGGAGGCTTCATCACAGGGCTTCACCCTGTGGTGATATATGGCGCCCCTTCGGGGCTAGGAGGCATGATGGCTGTTAATCCAGGATTTCACGCAGCAACGTATGCCACCGCTTCGGGGCTTGGATAAAAAAGAAAAAGACTTAACTATGGATTACACAATTCCGACAGCTAAAAAAGAAAAACTCTTTAGCAGTTTACGAGAAGCAAATACTGCATTTCAAAAGATCTATCCCGGTGACCGGAGTGAAAGGCAACCGGTTCATACGCTCTATGGAGGTGCTAATCTTTTTAAATATGATTCTGCCAAAACATTAGGTGAAAGAGCATTGGAAGTTTTGGAAACCTATGCACCGGACCATAAAATATTTGGAAAAGTGTTTGGCTTTGACGATCCTGGGTTCAGCAAAAAAGTTTATGATAAGGTTATCGCCAAATTAAAAACAGAAGCCATCGAAGATTTCAGGATCGACTTTGAAGATGGCTATGGAAACCGAAGCAACGAAGAAGAAGATGAAACTGCCGTAAGCGCTGCAAAAGAAGTTGCTAAGGGGATGAAAGAAAAAACGCTGTCGCCATTTATCGGTATTCGCATCAAACCGTTTACTGAAGAAATGAAAGAAAGGGGATTGCGAACCCTGGATTTATTTATAAGTACATTGGTAAAAGAAACAGGAGGAAAGTTACCCGAGAACTTTGTGGTGATGCTTCCTAAAGTCACCATACCCGAACAACCGGCAACACTGGCTGCTTTCTTTGATATACTCGAAGAAGAATTGAACATACAAAACGGGAGCTTGAAAATGGAAATGATGGTAGAAACAACGCAATCGATCATGGCGATTGATGGAACAAACCCGCTATATAAATTTATTAAGGCCAGTAATGGAAGATGCATTGCCATGCATTTTGGTACTTATGATTACACCGCTAGTTGTAGCATCACGGCTAAATACCAGGAAATGGATCATCCTGTTTGTGATTTTGCTCATCATATGACAAAGGTTGCGCTGGCACATACCGGTATCTGGTTAAGCGATGGCGCAACGAACACGATGCCGATCGGTCCGCATCGCGGAGATAATTTGAGCCCGGAACAAATGGAAGAGAACCGGGCCGTTGTTCACCGTGCATGGCGAAAAGGTTATGATCATATCCGCCATTCATTATGGAATGGATTTTACCAGGGCTGGGATCTGAACCCGGCACAATTCCCGATGCGCTATGCTGCTGTGTTTGCATTTTTCCTGGAGAGCTATGAGGATGCGGTTGAACGACTAAAAACATTTGTTGAAAAGGCGGCGAGAGCAACACTGATCGGTGATGTGTTTGATGATGCAGCAACGGGGCAGGGTTTGCTGAATTATTTCTTACGGGCATTGAACAGTGGAGCGATCACCGAAGAAGAAGTATTGGTAACAGGCCTTACGCTCGATGAGATCCGCGGACGTTCATTTAAAAAGATTTTAGAGAATAGAACAAAATAGAAATCGACTTGAAGAAGAAAGAAAAGTCAATTACTAAGAATTCCCAAAGTCCCCCTTCGGGGTCCCGATCGCTACCGGGATCTGGGGGCGGCGGCCCCGTCTGGAAATTTATCAATGATAAATTGTCCGCAAACATCGATGTGATGTTATTGTATGTATTGGATAGTGAGGGAAGTTCACCCGGGCGCCGTGGTTTTAAGATGGCAGTAAGTGCGGATGGTGAAATGTGCGGAACGATTGGTGGCGGGATCATGGAATTCAAGCTGGTGGAAAAAGCAAGATCAATTCTTCAATCGGGTATACGAGATATTAGTGTTGCCAGGCAGTTTCATGATAAACAGCATGCGAAAGATCAATCCGGGATGATCTGCTCAGGTAGCCAGTTAAATCTCCTGATGCCGCTGACTGCTTCTGGGGCAAAAAAAACAATTGAGAAAATAGTCGAAGCCCAAAAGAAAAATGAAAAGAGAGCGATTCATCTTTCGCCGGCTGGGATCCGGGTAACGGATGATCCCGCGAATCAGTTTACTTATCAAACTGAAACGGACTGGAATTATATTGAAACGATTGATCAACGACCGGTTATTCATATCATCGGTGGTGGGCATGTTGCATTGGCTTTATCAGAGTTAATGCATTACCTCGGGTTTTACATTAAACTCTATGATGACCGGACCGAATTAAATACTATTGAACAAAATTCTTTTGCCGATGAAAAACATTTTGTCGATTACGGATCAATCGGTGAAAACATACATGCAGCCGAAGATGATTTTGTTGTGATCATGACCATCGGGTATCGCACCGACAGGATCGTGTTAAAGCAGCTTTTACACAAAAAATTTTATTATCTCGGGTTATTAGGGAGTGAGAAAAAGAATGAAAAACTTTTAACAGAACTGAAGCAGGAAGGAGCAGGTGAACATGAGCTTACAAAAGTCTTTGCTCCAATCGGGTTGAATATTTATAGCAAAACGACAAGAGAAATTGCAGTCAGTATCGCAGCACAAATCATCCTGGAAAAGAATAAAGATCTGCCAACCGGGAGAGCAAGGGTCTGAAGCCGGGAAAAGAAGGTTTTGGCGAAATTCATTTTATTCAATTTGTTCTGGAGAAGATTGCCAGAACAAGAGCTCAGTAAAAAAGCTTATCGAACAATAAAGGAAAATATAGTCGTGGGAGTTGGCCTGGTTCATATCACGGGTATTGTTCTGGTGCTCTTAAAATTACCCGGGCCTGTTGAGGCCGCTGCCATACATTTATTACCCGATACGTTAGTGTTTATTAA
>DASTIZ010000082.1:0-10002 GCA_035717045.1 Chitinophagaceae bacterium | reverse complement strand
GTATTTAAAATGCTTTGAGTACTTCGATAGTTCTGCTCAAGCTTTACCACTTTTACTTCCTCATAATCTTTCTGAAATTGTAAAATGTTTTGGATGGTAGCACCGCGAAAACTGTAGATGCTTTGTGCATCATCACCAACCACGCAAACATTTTCATGCATAGCGCCGAGCAATTTTATGATCTCATATTGTGCCGGGTTTGTATCCTGGTATTCGTCGATCAGGATATACCTGAACTTATGCTGGTATTTGCTCAGGCTCTCAGGAAAGGTTTTTAATAACTCATAAAACTTCAGCAGCAGGTCATCAAAATCCATAGCACCGTTCTTAAAGCAACGCTTTACATAGGCCTCGTAGATCTGCCCGATAGCGGGCCTGTTGCTGCGCATATCTTCCTGTTGTATATAATAGTCATTCGCATATTCGGCAGGTCCAACCAATGCATTTTTCGCTGACGAGATCCGGTTGTATACGGTTGAAGGCTTATAATGTTTATCGTCAAGGTTCAGCTCATTGATGACGGTTTTCACCACATTCTTTGCATCATCAGTATCGTAAATAGTAAAATTATTCGGATAGCCAATCTTTGGTGCTTCGGTACGGAGTATTCTTGCAAACACAGAGTGGAAGGTTCCAATGTATAAGTTTCTTGCTTCGTTATTACCAAGAATATGCTCCACTCTTTCCTTCATTTCCCTGGCAGCCTTGTTGGTAAACGTGAGAGCAAGAATATTAAAAGCATCTACGCCATTTGCCATGAGGTGTGCTACACGGGTGGTAAGTACCTTGGTTTTACCACTTCCCGCGCCCGCCACGATCATCAATGGCCCATCTATATGAAGTACGGCCTCACGTTGTTTTTCATTGAGTCCTTCTAAATAGCTAATCATTTTTCACGTTGTCACCCGGGTCTGGTACCCTGAGTTTATCCGAAGGGTCGAAGGGCGATCATGGCCGCAAATTACGTTATCATCCCGTCTAAATGGTTCAGTGACTAAAGTTTTAATAACGAAAAATCCCGGCGTTTGTCGTCGGGACTTTCAATATCAGGAAGGCTGTTTCGGCTCCAAAAGTTTGAAGAATTGATCAAGTTGTGGCAGTATCACAATTCTTGTCCTGCGATTCGTTGCCCTATTATCTGCTGTTGAGTTATCGACAAGCGGATTATATTCGCCGCGACCAGCAGCAGCCATTTTTCTTGGATCAAGACCATATTCATTCTGTAAGATCCTTACAACTGCAGTGGCTCTCTTTACACTCAGGTCCCAGTTATCGAGCAAGATACCACTGCGATAGGGAACATTATCAGTATGACCTTCCACCATAAATTCTATATCGGGTTGATTTTTTAACACGGCTGCCACTTTGCCAAGAACCGTTTTTGCCTGTGAGGTTACTTCATATTTACCTGTTTTAAAAAGCATTTTGTCGGAGATATCGATATACACCACTCCTTTATCTACTTTTATGTTGATGTCCTGGTCATTCAAATTCCCAACAGCCCCTTTCAGATTCATAACAAGAACCATATTAAGAGAGTCTTTTCTTGCCATGGCGGCCTGCAGATCCATGATATAGGCGTCCTTTGCTCCAATATTATCCAATGATTTTTTAATGCTTTCAGCCTGAGACGAGGAAATAACAGAAAGGTCCTGCAATTGTTTTAATACCGTTGTGTTGTTCGTTTTCAAAAAATCGATCTGCCTGTTCAGATCGGCGATCTGGTTGTTGAGACTGCTTTTCTCACTTTCCAGCGAGCTCTTTTGTTTGGCGAGCTCTGCCTTCGCATCATTACAAGTATTGAGGTCGCCTTGCACCTGTGTGAGTTTTATCTGCAGCTCAGCATAATCAGCCTGTGATTTTTTAAATTTTTTGCTGCTTACACAGGAAAACAACAACAAAGATGTAAGAGCTGCGATGGCTACAAATTGAAGTTTCATAAATGTGTTTTTATTAGATCAAAAAAATTGTCCGAAAGCTAAATGATAAAAGTTGAATCCAGGCCGACAAAGGTAAGGACTGATCAATTTTATCACCCGGCAAGATCTGTGTTTGCTGAAATACTCTCAATATAAGCGATGATCTGCTCCCGGGGCTTGCCCATCACCTTTTCTAGCCGGGCTATCAACTCATCTTCATGACCCGCCGGGTAATCGAGATCATCGTCGGTAAGAGTATGATCGTTCTCTTTCATTTTTTCCTTTACCTGTTCCCATGGGGAGCGAAGGTTCAGTTTTACTCGTGTGTTTTGCATTCGCAATGAATTTTGATTGTCATTTCTGAGCAAATAATCACTATTGCATCAGCCAACCAAGTGCCAAACACCGGAGTTTGTTTGAAAATCTTCCGGACATTTTCAGTAACTTAGGAATGTTGGATATAACAGGTATGAAAAAGCTGCTGATATATTGGGGTCTTGCTTGTATTTCCGACAATACCGATGCCCAAAGAGTGATAGATGTGGATAAGGAGACCGGCAATGCCAGTGTTTTCAATTACGTATACACCGTCGCCGGGACGCCGTTTGTTAGTGCAAAGTTTTTAAGAGTAGTGGAAGGTTCGCCATTTTTCAATGAACAAATGATGAAAGGTGCTATCATTTTGAGTGAAGGGAAAGAATACAGGAATATTATGGTCCGCATCAATTTGCTTGAATCCCAGGTGAATTATATTGGCGACAAACAAATTGAAATGGTGGCCAGTACGCCGATCCGGGAAGTAGTAGTTTGGGATACCATCAATAATAAAGATCATAGCTTTATTTATTCCACTTATATTGAAGCCGTTGAAAAACCGGAAAAAGGTTTTTATGAATTACTGCAAGCAGGGCAGGCCCAGTTATACAAACGACATAAGAAACAGTTATTGGAAAGCAAGCCTTATGGCTCCGCAACTATTGAGCAACGAATACAAACAGAGATCACCTATTTCATATTGAAGGATAAGCAATGGAGACGGGTAAAAAAGGTAAGAGACCTTACGGCTTTGTTGAATGATAAAACAAAAGATATTGCCAAATTTATCAGCGACAACAAGATCAATGGCGACAGCCAGGCAAACTTTGAATCGGTCATTGCTCATTACAATAGTCTTTTTAATCAATAATAAAACAGGCCCGACTGTATTGTTTTAGTTTTATTCCCTTCTTTTACTTCTGATTGTTTCACGTATGCGCGGGTTTTGTAAAAATCGGACAACCGTAGCCATTTTAAAACCCATCCATATCTGCATTTAGCTGCCTGTCACTTTATTCTACGAAACGATTCGTTTTATGGTCATATTTGTTGTAAATCCCGGTTATGCGAAAATTCGTGGCAGTCTGCATACTAATTATTTCCTCCTGTTTAATCATTGCACAATCTCCGGAAAGGGGGAGGATCACCGGGAAGATCATTGATGAGCAGCAAAAACCGATCGAAGGGGCGACGGCCGAATTGATAAGAGCCACAGACTCCTCATTGGTAAAGGTTGCCATATCGAATAAGATGGGTTTTGTTGAATTCGAAAATATCCGGTTTGGTTCATATGTTATACGAGTAACACATATTAATCACCAGCGATCTTTTTCATCTATGGTGGCTTTTTCTGCAGAAAGTAATACAACCACGTTTACAGACATTACCTTAATACCTTCAGCAAAGGAGTTACAGGCCGTCCAGGTAACCGGCCGCAAACCCTTTATTCAACAGATGACGGATCGTATTGTAGTGAATGTTGAGAACAGCGTGGTAAATGCCGGAAGTTCCGCATTTGATGTATTGGAAAGATCACCGGGCATCCTGATCGATGTGAATGATAATATAAGCATGCGTGGTAAAGCCGGTGTAATCATCATGATCGATGGAAAACCCAGCCCAATGAGCGGCGCTGATCTTGTTAATTACTTACGCAGTCTTCCTTCCAATGCGATTGAGAGAATTGAGCTGATCACCAACCCCTCTTCAAAATATGATGCTGCAGGGAATGCGGGCATCATTGATATCCGGATGAAAAAAGACCAGCGCTTTGGTACGAACGGTTCATTCACTGCAGGCTATGGGCAGGGAATTTATCCCAAGGCCAATACCGGCATCAATTTCAATTATCGTAATAAAAAAGTAAACCTGTTTGGCGGTTACAACTATAGCTACAGGATGAACCTTAACCATTTGCTGCTTGATCGTAACTTTTACAGCAATGGCCAGTTCACAGGGCAGGACTTAAAGGATAATTATACAAAGATCCCTTTGTATCTGAACACGCTTCGGTTCGGCGTTGATTTTTATCCAAACAAGAATACCGTGTACGGATTTGTTGTCAATAGCAACCTAAACTCATTTAAACCTTACAATAACAATAATTCAGTTGTCATTGGAAGTAATAAGCAGGCGTTGTATACTTTTAATACCCAAACACGAAATGACAACAGCAACAAGAACATAGCCGCCAATTTTAATATCAAGCACACATTTGATACGACAGGACGCGAGATCTCTGCTGATCTGGACTATGCATATTTCAACACGGACAATTCCTCCAGGGTATCTACACAGTATCACAATCTTGATGGCACTCCCATGCAGCCGGATTATATTCTTGATGGCCTGCAGGACGGAAATCTAAATCTAGCTACCGCCAAGGTCGATTATGTGTACCCCTTAACGAAAAAAGCAAAAATCGAAACTGGGTTTAAAACAAGTTTTGTGAATGCAGATAATGATGCCCGCTTTTTTAATATGAGCAACGGCTCACCGGTTGATGATGTAAATAAGACAAATCATTTCTATTATGATGAAAATATCAACGCTGCCTATTTTATTTTCAGGAAAGGATATAAGAAATTCGATTTCCAGGTGGGCCTGCGGGGAGAAAATACCAATGTGAAGACAAGACAAGTGAAAGGCGATATACGCTGGGACTCATCCTATATTCAATTGTTCCCGAGTGCCTATCTTAATTATAGTATTAAAGACGATCAGGGGATCGGTGTATCCGTTAGCCGGAGAATTGACCGGCCTAATTATTCCCAGTTAAACCCCTTCCTTTTCCTCATCGATGTAACTACTTATGCGACCGGCAATCCTTCTTTATTGCCGCAGTTTACCTGGGCATACGAACTGAACTACACCATAAAGAATATAAACTTTACACTCGGCTATAGTCATACGAAAAAGAATCAAAACATTGTCATTGCCAGGTTCCGGGAGGTATTTCCCAATATTCCGGCTGATGATAATGTAACGGTACAAATACCGGTAAACCTTTCTTCATCGGATTATTTTGGGCTTACGGTTGCCGCACCGTTGCGTATTGCCAAGTGGTGGAATTTGATCAACAACGCGAACGTGTTTTATAATCATGTCAACGGAAACCTTGGCGTAACCACGCTTGACAAGGGAAGGGCTGTGGCAGATATCAGAACCAATAACACCTTTACATTTAAGAAGGGATGGACCGCAGAGTTAAGTGGCAACTATAACACAGGTGGCCAATACGGTTTTATGGTTACAAGATCGCAATGGGGCGTAGGCGCCGGGGTACAAAAAACATTCTGGCAGGGCAAAGGACAGATGCGCTTTAATGTGACCGATATATTCTGGACAAATTTGCCCCGCGCTACGATCACCTATGACAACTATATCGAAATATGGAGGGCTTACCGTGAGACAAGAGTAGCCAACCTTACATTTACGTATCGGTTTGGAAGCAATAAAGTATTGCAGGCTCGCCGCAGGGCAACCGGCTCGGAAGAAGAAAGACAAAGAGCCCAATAGTATAGCCAATTGTTGTTTTTCCGTTTAAACAGGGCCGGTATTTTTACCGGCTTTTTTCTTTGCGGTTTGTAGCAATTGCAAATGTGGCTTGATTTGTTTCAGCGTGTCGTCATGTAAAAACTGTTTCAGGTGTTTATAAAAATGACTGAAGTCATAGTATCCAAAGTCGCTAAAATGAAATTTGCCGGGAGTCGTCAACATTTTGTTGATGGCCTGGCGGATTCGTAATATTTGTAAAGCATTTTTACTGTTCACTCCCGTGCAGAGAAGGAAGTAGCGTTGGAGTGTTCGGGACGATATGTTATTTTTTATTGAAAGCCCTTCGATGGAAGGATTATAGTTGTCTTGTTTTGCCGCATTCTCAAGAATTGATGTAACGATATTTACAGGTTTCAGTGAACCTTCGTATTTGTTAAGTTGCTGTTCATAATACTTCATCAAAAGCTGCACCCTCTTATCAAATGAATTTTCATTCTTAATCTTACCCAGGAGGCTGTGATCAAGGAGATAACTCAAAGGAAACATTGAACCTTTATAATCACCAAAGTCCACTTTCTTTTCAAAGATCACAGGGCTCACTTTGAGCTTGATGCCAAAAAGCACATTACCGGGTTGATGAAAACATTCAATATAGCCCGGCCTTGGCAGGAATCCATCTGTTTTCATGTTGAATTTTCTGTTTTCAACCTGCATCACAAACGGGGTTCCCAGATTTATTAAATAGGTATAACCAAGGTTTGGAAACAATGCGTCACTAAATCCTTGTGGATATTGCGGCCAGAGCTTTTCAAATTTTGTCTGCCAGAAAAAATCTATGAATAATGATAGTTTTCCCTGGACATAGTACCGGTGATAATTATTTTCAAAATGATCTCTGTGAATAAATTCAATATGTCTCTTAACACGCAATTGGAAAGACTTGTAAAAATTATGATTGCTTCCATTTAATATTACAGCCGATACTTGGTCGCTGGAATTCAGGAACAGGACGATTATTGATCATGCAATCCAGGGCATAACGAACATCTTTCCCGGTGACGGGAATTTCATTTCCCGGCCGGCTATCATCTAATTGTCCGCGATAAACAAGATGGAGATCTCTATCATAAATAAAAAAGTCCGGAGTACAGGCAGCGTCGTAAGCTTTGGCTACATCCTGTGTCTCGTCAAATAAATACGGGAATGGATACATTAACCGCTTAGCTACCTGCGCCATTAATTCAGGCGAGTCATCCGGATAATCCACTGCATCGTTCGAACTGATGGCAACAAAACCGATCCCTTTATTCTTATAATAGTTTGCAAGCTTTACCAACTCTTCATTTACATGTTTTACAAAGGGGCAATGATTGCATATGAACATGATCACTGTTGCCACATCGCCTTTTATGTCATTTAGTGAAATTTGTTTACCAGATACGGTATCGGGTAAATTAAAACCGGGAGCTTTCGTTCGCAAAGCCACCATTGTTGAGGGAGTTCTGGCCATGGCATAAAGTTAGTATAGTTAAAATCAGCATGTATCTTCGATCTTCATTAGCTTAACGGTTAAAATTTTTTGAATGAAAAAGTTTTTGTTTCCCATTTTTTGCCTGGTTACCGGGTTTATGTGTAACAGCCAGCCGCTGTCAAAGAACGAACAGCAAATAGTGAAAAATGTTGAAGCCGATATGGCGGCAACTTTGAAGCTATTAAGAGAGTCAGTAAATATAAACAGTGGCACATACAATATTGAAGGTGTAAAGAAAGTAGGAGAGTTGTACGGCAAAGAATTGAAAGCTTTGGGTTTTACAGTTGAGTGGGTCTCCTTGCCGGATTCTTTGAAGCGGGCTGGTCATTTAGTAGCATATCGCAAAGGGAAAAAAGGAAAGAAACTTTTTCTGATCGGGCATCTTGATACCGTATTTGAGCCGGACATGGCACCCAATCCTTATACGATGCTTAATGATGGTACCGCGACCGGACAGGGAATTAACGATATGAAAGGAGGCGATGTGCTGGTGATCGCGGCATTAAAAGCATTACATAAACAGGGATTGCTCGATGACGCTACTATCACTGTTTATTTTACAGGTGATGAGGAACATGCCGGTCATCCAAGAAGCATCAGCCGGGGTGATTTTATCGAAAGAGCAAAGCAACATGATATCGCCCTGGCATTTGAAACCGCAAACGGATTGAATACAGTTGCTACCGCGCGTCGTGGTTCCAGCGATTGGAAACTTGAAGTAGAAGCAAAACAAGCACATTCATCGGGGGTGTTTAGCTCGGCAGGCTATGGCTCTATTTATGAAGCGGCAAGGATCATCAATGAGTTCAGGGAAAAATTAGGCAAAGAGAAGTATCTCACTTTTAATCCCGGATTATTTATTGGTGGCTCAGAAGTGAATTACGATGACACTGCACAGAAAGGGGATGCATCGGGCAAAACAAATATCATTTCACCAAAAACCGTTGTGATCGGTGATCTCCGGTTTTTAAGTGAAGAGCAAAAGGAGAAAGCAAGAGAGAATATGCGAAAGATCGTATCGACTAACCTGGCGAATTCAAAAGCCACGATCACATTTAAAGATGGCATTCCGGCAATGCCGCCAACAGCAGGTAATGAATCGCTGGTAAAAATTGTTAATGAAGTAAGCAAATCTCTGGGATATGGTGAAGTAAAAGCGGGCGATCCGGGGGCACGAGGGGCAGGGGATATTTCTTATGTGGCAAAATATCTGAATTGTCTTGATGGGTTGGGTGCATCCGGTCGTGGTGCCCATGCTCCGGGAGAAACTATGAATATTGCTGAATATCCAAAGCTCATCAAAAGAGCAGCGATCTTGCTTTACCGGCTGACAAGATGAGCGCTCTTAGTTGATTCGGTTATATTTTTTTAATACCTCTTTCAGTTTTTCATGGGATAACGATTCCACAACTCTTCCATTCTTTCCTTTCATCGTTTCGGCCGCCAGTAATGAATTGATGATGGCTTCTTCTGTTGCTTCAATAGCTGCCATGAATAATGGTGATACCGCATCATTGCTCAAAATTTTTTGATCCAAAATATACGGGGCATTAAATGGAATTCTCAAAGAGCTGTCTGTGGAAAAAGCAATGACATAATCGCCGCTGCCGTTACTGGCGACGCCTCCCGTCCGGGCCAGGCCCATAAATGCCCTCTTTGCAAGCCGTTCAAGGTTGCGCGCATCAATGGGTGCATCGGTGGCAACAATGATCATGCAACTACCATCCGCTCTTTCATTAAGTTGTTCGCTGAGGTAATACTTTTTTAATTCTTCACCAACCGGCACGCCATCAACAGTCAATACACCACCAAAATTTGTTTGCACCAGGATACCAATGGTATAACCACCAAGTTTTTTTGGCAATACACGGGAGGCGGTTCCAATTCCTCCTTTAAATCCAAAACAAATTGTACCCGTGCCCGCGCCCACGTTTCCTTCAATTATTTTTCCCGATGATGCACTGTTGATCGCATTTATTACATCTGCTTCTGTTACATGCCTGCCACGGATATCATTCAGGTAACCATCATTGGTTTCACCCACAACTGCATTCACCGATTGTACATTTTGATTTTCTTTTTGGGAAAGAGTATAGGAAACAATGGCATTCATCGCAGTCGGTACACTCAATGTATTGGTAAGAATGATCGGTGATTCGATATTTCCCAACTCCTTGATTTGTGTAGTGCCGGTAAGTTTTCCAAATCCATTACCAACAAACACAGCAGCCGGTACCTTTTGTTGAAATAAATTTCCATCATGTGGAAGAATCGCCGTAACACCCGTACGCACCGAATCGCCCTTTATGATCGTTCTATGACCAACCTTTACACCATGAACATCTGTGATGGCATTCAACTTACCGGGAGTTAAAACACCGATGCGAATACCTAAGTCAGCTGCTCTCTCACCCATTTGTGCCATAAGAAGATTCTTATTGAAGGTAGCCAATAGTAAAAGTGACAGAACTTTGGACTTTCTCATACCGGGGCATTATGAAGAAAGATAGAAATTAAAAACGAAATATCATTTCATGAATTAAGCCGCTTTGCCGCTTAAAAGATTTCTCTTTTTCCTGTTCAGGTATTTATCAAATATGATCTCACTCATTGGTTTATTGTAAACTTTGCTTTCCACCCATGAAATAACATCAAGATAAGCGAACGACCTTGTTTCAAAACGATCTCCTTCCAGGTGCTTGATCTTGTCTAAAAACTTTTCCAGTTCGGGCTTTATTT
>DASTIZ010000081.1:0-19203 GCA_035717045.1 Chitinophagaceae bacterium | reverse complement strand
AATAAAATCAAACGATTCCGGCTTTGAAGTAAGATGTATTATGCCCCGATTTGGAGTAATCAATGAACGTCGGCACCGGCTCCATGAAGTTGTGCGTCTTTCGGGCATCAATGTCTCAATTGATAATGACGATTTACCCTTGCAGATCAAGGTGGCTTCACTTCCTAATGCAAGATTGCAGGTTTATTTTTTGGATAATGAGGACCTGTTTAAAAGAAAGTACGTGTTTTATGATGAACACGAAAAATGGTATGAGGACAATGACCTTCGTACGGTTTTCTTTTGCAAGGGAGCACTTGAAACGGTAAAGAAATTCGGATGGCCACCCGATATCATTCACTGCAGTGGCTGGATGACATCATTGATTCCTGTTTTTCTGAAGACAGTTTATAAAAAAGAACCTGTATTCTCGCACAGCAAGGTGGTATTTACGATCGGTCCCACCGTATTTAAGGAAAAATTGGGCTCCCAATTTCTGAAGAAAGCGCTGATACACCCTGCGATTAAAGATAAGGACCTGGAATCTTTCAAAGAAACAACCAACACGGCATTATATCGTGGTGGTGCAACATATGCGGATGCCATAACTTTTGGTGCCGAGAAAGTAGAAAAGAAGTTGTTGGATGAGTTCACTAAGGTTCGTGGTAAGAAGACTTTACTCTATAATGCGGAGTCTGATTTAACAGACTATTTACAATTGTATAACGACCTTGCGGGCAAGTAAGAATTCTCCGCAAGGAATCCTGTGGACAACACTAATTACCCTGATTTCCAAAAAAAACTCTTGTGACAATTAGACAATTTCGCTTTATACTTTTCAGTTTTTCGTTGCTCCTTATAATCACTTCCTGTAAAAAATTGAACGAGGCTACAGATCTTGGCGATGACATCCTTCCAGGTATCGATGGGGTAAATACATTTGATACTACGTTGACTGTTGAAGCCTATAATTCTATTTTTGATCCTGCGGATGATTCAATTTATATCGGGGCCGGCTCCGATCATATTTTAGGAAGAATAACAAATGACCCGTTTTTTGGCCGGACTACTGCCACCATATTTCTTCAATTCAAACCTGACCTGTATCCGTATACATTTGTAAGCGGTGTAAGCAAGGATAGCCTTTACATTGATTCGGTCGTGGTGGTATTGGGATGGACAGGAACCTGGGGCGATACTACCGTTCAACAGCGTGTGAGTGTCTATGAAATGGACGCGTCAAACGTGTTCAGGGCTGACTCATTTTACCTGGTGCGTAATCAATCTTTCCTTTATTCCAATCTTTTGGGCTCCAAAGATTTTTATCCTTACGAACTGGACGATTCACTCAAATCATTTCAGGACACCACTGCAGGACAATTAAGAATAAAATTAAGTAACAGTTTTGGGGATCGATTACTCGATTACGATTCAACAAACGCGTATAAGACTGACTCTGCATTCGGGACTAATGTGAAAGGATTTGCCGTTGTACCAGATGCTTCCAAGGGAAATGCGTTGATGAGTTTTGCGCTTTATAACAATCCCAAGACCAAACTTGCGATCTATTACCGGTACACCAAAGGAGGGCAGGATGATACCACGGTAAGTTATTTTGGATTCACCGCCTCATCGGCACACCATAATTACATAAACAGGGATTTTGCAGGCTCATCACTTGCAGCGGCTTCTGCTACTGCTTCTGAAGATCCAGTGATTTATTTGATCAATACACCGGGCAGTTATGCAACAGTAAAAGTCCCGGGGTTAAGAAATCTCAGCAACCGCATCATCAATCGTGCTGAACTTATCGTGGAACAGGTGTATGATCCGTCGGACAAAATCTTTACCCCGCCTGATGGAATTTTGCTGGACGTTTATGACAGTTCATTATCCGACTATAAATATGTTCCTTATGATTTCATTCCTGATAATTCAGGATCCGGGTTAGTAGCATTTGGTGTTTACGGCCGAAATACGACGGATGCTTCGGGGAACCCAATCAGGGTATGGAAATTTCCGATAACAAGATATGTCCAGAACATATTGACCAAAAAGGAGCCACTGCATAATTTCCGGCTGGTTTCTTCGGTAAGTATTACCGAAAGACTGAGGTCTGGCTATTCTTCCAATACGGGGGACTACACATATTTTCAGACTTTGATAAATTCCAGGTATGCATTCGGAAGAGTAAGAGTGGGCGGAGGCAATCACCCAACACAACGAATGCGCCTTCGGATAATCTATACAAAAATTTAGTGGATAAACTAAAACTATTGAATTTGATCGGGTGCTATCTTTGCACCCGATTTTAATTTTAAACTTACTATGCCTTACTTATTTACATCTGAAAGCGTATCCGAAGGACACCCGGATAAAGTAGCTGACCAGATCAGCGATGCACTTATTGATAATTTCCTGGCGTATGACCCCCAAAGCAAAGTGGCTTGCGAAACATTGGTAACGACCGGGCAGGTCGTGCTTGCCGGCGAAGTAAAATCCAACAGCTACCTGGATGTGCAGGATATTGCCCGTGATGTGATCCGCAGTATTGGTTATACAAAGTCTGAATACATGTTCGAGGCGAACAGTTGTGGTATCCTTTCCGCTATTCATGAACAAAGTGCCGATATCAATCGTGGTGTCGACAGAAAGGTAAGCAGGCTATCATTTGATGCAAAAGCAGATGCACAAGGTGCCGGTGACCAGGGAATGATGTTTGGATATGCTACCCGTGAGACTGATAATTACATGCCGCTGGCGCTGGATCTTGCTCACAAGATCCTGCAGGAGCTTTCAAGAACCCGCCGGGCAGGAAAAGAAATGAAATATTTGCGTCCTGATGCCAAAAGCCAGGTGACAATCGAGTATGATGATAACAACAATCCCATCCGCATCGATACGATCGTTGTTTCTACACAGCACGACGATTTTGATACTGATAAGAAAATGCTTGACAAGATCCGCCAGGATGTGACCAATATCATTGTTCCAAGAGTCAAGAAACAATGCAAGCCTTCAATTCAAAAATTATTCAACGGTAAGATTACCTATCATATCAACCCAACCGGGAAATTTGTGATCGGAGGTCCGCACGGAGATACTGGTTTAACCGGTCGTAAGATCATAGTAGATACTTATGGCGGTAAGGGTGCACATGGTGGTGGCGCATTCAGCGGCAAAGACCCCAGTAAAGTTGACAGAAGCGCGGCCTATGCTACGCGTCATATTGCGAAGAACCTCGTTGCAGCCGGGCTTTGTGATGAAGTCCTTGTTCAGGTTTCTTATGCGATTGGAGTAGCAAAGCCCTGTGGCCTGTTTATCGATACTTATGGCACAGCAAAAGTTGATATGACCGACGGGGAGATAGCAAGGAAAGTCGAAAAGATATTTGATATGCGTCCGTATGCAATTGAGCAGCGGCTGAAATTGCGCAACCCGATCTATGCCGAGACGGCAGCGTATGGTCATATGGGCCGTGAGCCGAAAGTTGTGACAAAGATTTTTAACAAAGGGAAAGAGAATGAAAAGAAAGTGGAAGTTGAATTATTTACCTGGGAGAAATTGGATATGGTAAATGCGGTAAAAAAAGAGTTTGGACTGTAGGGCCAGGAGGAAAAGGAGAGAAAAAGGTTATAAAGCTAAGAGGAAAAAAGAGAGAAAAAGCGGAGAAGGACATAAAAAGGGAGATGGAGAGAAAAAGAAAGACGGAGAGAAAAACGGAGAAGGAGAGAGAGGTTATAGCGTTCAGCAAGCAGAAAAAGACATTTTATGTTAAGCCAGGTTCTTTTCGACAATCAAATTTTTGAAAAGAGGCCATCAGCGCCTCTTTTTCTCTTTTACTCATTTGATCTCTTAGCCTATTTTTGAAAAGTGAAAAGTTTCAGACAACAACAACGTCCTAAAAAAAGTTCATTGATCGTTGGAAGAAAGGCAGTAAAAGATGCACTGCAAACCGGTGTACAACTGGATCGGATTTACCTTGACACCAAAGCGGTCGGTGATGATATCATTCAAATAAAAAAGTTAGCTTCTCAACATGCAATTCCTGTAAATTTTGTCCCTACTGCAAAACTGAATAGTTTCAACGTTACACAACATGAGGGAACCATTGCTCAATTGGCAAGAGTTCAATACCAGGATCTGCAGGACATTATTTCATTTGTGAACGAAAAAGGTGACGTTCCTTTGTTTTTAATTCTAGATGGCATCACAGATGTAAGGAATATTGGTGGCATTGCAAGAACAGCCTATTGTACCGGTGTGCACGCCATCATTATTCCCGATAAGGGAGTAGGCGCATTGAATGAAGATGCGATGTTGACCTCTGCGGGTGCATTGGAAAAAATTTCCGTTTGCCGTGTCAATAGTTTGATGAAGGCCGTTGATGACCTTCACCTGAACGGAATAAAAGTGTACGCCACCGAGGTGAAAGCCGAAAAGAATTTTGCTGATATCGATTTTACTGAGCCATGTGCCATTGTTATGGGCAGCGAAGAAAAAGGAATTTATCCTGCCTTGTTAAAGGTCTGCGATGAAAAGATAAAAATACCGATGGCGGGCGGATTTGAATCTTTGAACGTGTCCGTTGCCACCGGTATTATACTGTATGAAACCATGAAACAAAGGTTACTCTGAATGCACGAGAGTGATCTTATCTCGGAATAATTCCGGGTATTTTTTCATTTCCGTTAAGGCATATCGAAGGGCCGATGATTTATTCGTAATAAGAAAACTTACGCTCTTGTCCCCATCTCCTTCGACCTTTTCTGCATAATTCAACGCTAATTTCTTTTCATTGATCAATTTTATTAACAGTTCCGCATCGGGAAAGGCGAATTCGATCTTGTCCTTACCTATGAAAGAAATTTTTGCAATAAAATGTCTTGGGATCAAAAGGTCGACTTTATCAAAGTCCACTTCATACCAGCATTCTAAAAAATAGGAGCCACCATTATTCACCAAATGGCCGATAAAATGAGTCGTATCTGTAAGCTCATCATTAGTTTTTGACACCATAGATAACCTATAGCTTTTTGGATGGTCTTTGACGAAAGTATCAATGATCAAAAAGTCGTTCACGTCCTTAGGATCTATCCATTTACCAACCAGTTCTTTCTTAATAATGAAGTCTTTTGGATTTGTGTAAATCGGGTTTAATGTACCCACCACCGTACAGGAAACTGTGGCAATTGATATGACGATCAGCATTATGGTCACCCGGGATGTACTGTGTTTCATGTTACTGGTTTTAATTATTGAAGCGAATGAATTTTTAAGGCTCAGATTTTTATTGCAGGAATATTGATTATTAATTAAGTGTGATATCAAGTAACTCGTTTGAAAACTGCCTGAATACTTCTTTCAGGTCGCTGTCGCCATCAGTGCCGTAATTAATAAGGAATATGTTCAGAACATTTTTATTGGGATAATAAAAAAGATTTGCGGTATAGGCAAGATCCCTTCCTTTATGTCCTATTCCATAATTTATTCCTCTTGCCAGGTAAGATTTCTGAATCCCATACCCATATCGATTGTCTTCATCTTCCTTCCCATAGGTTTGCATCAGGGCCCAGGACGCAGGTTTTAGAAAGGTTTGGGATACCAGCAAAGCATCGCCAAATTTGTAAAGATCAAACAGGTTGCTGTAAAGCCCGCCATAACCATTGCCACTGCCGGTCACAAGATTTGACACGTTCACAAGGCTATTGTTATTGTAAAGATCATAATAACCTTGTGCCACCGAATTTGGTAATATATCGTGTGGCTGATAAAATGTTTGTGTTAAGCCAAGGGGATTCAGAATATATTGTTTTAGCAGATCGGCGTGTTTTCTACCCGACTGCGCTTCTATCACCATGGTAACAAGGATCGTGTTTGTGTTCGAATAGATCGCCGTGTCCCCGGGAGAGAAAAGTGCCGGCTTGTCATAAATAAAAGTCAGTAGCTCCTCCTGTGTCCATTTCTTGTTTGGATTGTTGAGCACCGCCAGGTAAAACGGATCTTCTTCAATAATATCAGGAATGCCGGTCTCATGTTTCATACATTGGCCGAGTGTGATGACGTTTCCATTTGCTAATTTGTTAGTGACCCTGGATGGTACCCAGTCACTAATCTTCTTATTCAGTGCCGTATAACCAATTCCCGTATTAACTGAATCTTCCATTAACTTAAAAACCAGTGTTCCCATAAACAATTTCGTAATGCTGGCTGCCTTTGAGATAGTGCCCGGAACAAAGTCAATATTGTTTTCTATATCGGCTTTGCCATCCGCCCCGATCCAGGTCCCGTTTGCGTCACTCACCAATAATGAAATGCCCGGGAGGCCCTTCTTTTTATATTTTTCAAGTAAGGCATTCAGGGATGCATTCTTAGGATGACGGCTGCTTGAGTCATTCCATGGAGGGTTGATCCCAATGCTTCTTGTTTGGCCGATCTGTGATTTGCTGCATGAAATGCAAAAGCTTGTAATTATCAGAATAATGTGTATAAAGTTTTTCATTGCTTTAGGATTTTTGACCGTTCGATATATTTTTAATTGGTTTTCTGACACCGATCATAAAACTCGTATAGGGGAGAAGTGGCACATAAGATTTAATAAATGGTGCCTGTACCCTTTGATGATAATTCACAAAAACTATAAAGGGTTTGTCCGCCGTTGGTTTAGGAGAATATGCCATGCCTAAAGAGAAAGTCGCCATTGCCTGGGCTCGTCCGATACCTTTGTTATTTTTGTATTCTCCGTTTTCATTCAATTTCAATTTTGCGGTAGCCGGAATTGAATGCATATAACCGGCACCAACCGATGTTTCAGCAGAAAATTTATTATTTACCTTATACCGGTATCCCAAATTAAAATAAAGAGGTATGGCATGCTGAACGTAGCGATGAAAAAAATAAGAAACCCTTAGTTCCGAAAACCACTCATGATTTTTGCCGGTTGAGATATTTCTTCCATAGGTACCTTCAACGCCCGGATGAAATTGGTCACTGAACAACCCGGCAAGCTTGCCAAACGGCATTGCGGATTGAGTGTTATAAACAGACACCGCAACATAGTTTTTGTTTTGAGCATTAAGCAATGCGACGATGCCCAGGGCTATGATTGTTGATAATAGTTGTTTCATGTTCATATTTGTTTCATTACAGTATTTAATAGTGCTGGTGAATATCTATAAATTTATCCGGAAGTTTAATGAGCTGTATGAGATATTGCTTTGTTTACCGGGAGTTATCATATACGCGTCACGCTTGATATAAACCTTTGCCTTGTGTTTACTGATCCGGGCTGAAATAAAGAAGGGCAAACTGGCAGTCGTTGTTGCTAGGCCACCAACCAAAAAAAAGAACTCATTTTCTCCTTTGCTTTGTGAATGTTGCATGGCAATGTAACCCCCCGTAAACATAGCGACACCGCTGCCTAATAATATAAACCCTGTATTTCTCTGCTTTTTGCTTTTCTTGAAATAATCGTTTGTCAGAATTTTTGTTTCACTGGTTATCTGCTGACTTTTTGAGTTGAAAGCGACCAGCATGATTATCAGGATGAGGAATATCTTTTTCATAAAACTTTTTTATCGATTACTTAAAAAGATCGAATTCAAGTCTTGATAAATTCCTGGAGATGTTTTTCTGGTTGGCTCTTTTCTCCATGTACGATTTGGTGACCAGCGCAAGGTTGCCATAGCTGTCCAGCGCCACATTATTGATAGTCGCGAACGTCTTCGTAGCAGCATTGTATTCGTTCCACTTCCCAACATTTTCCCATGCCGGGCGATAACAAACGTCCAGGTACAATTTTCTTTTTGGGAACCCGGCAACTGCCGTTTTGTTATCATTAAAGATCCCCGGTTTTGTCATTACCCAGCTCTCACTTCCATAGATCTTTGACCGCGGGAAGAATTTTGCCAATCCGATCATCAGTGAATCGCCATTCATACGGGTTGTATCCCTGTAGTCAACCGATGAGCGTTGATAGGTAGCACCCCCATAACAGGAACCGATTATTAATCTTGTGTTCTCTGTAGCATAGCGTGTGAGGTTGTATAAGGCTGCTGAAATGGATGTGTCACTCAGATTTTTATAATTTATTTCATCGTGACCGACATAAAAAAGGGAATATCCCTTTTTATAGGAACCATGCGAGTCAAACCAGATCGTACCAATATTCGCCTGATGTTTTTCAAGCCTGTGGCGAATCTTTGCGCTGGCATGTTGTGCATCTCTTGCGATTACGGCTACGAAATTTTTTGGCCTGAAAAGACTCTTGATTTTGGTGCGCAGGACATTGAACCGCGTTGCGGGATCAAGTTTTCCTTTCTTTCGCTTTGCGATAATAAAAAAGTTAAGGGTGCCTTTTTTGGCGACTGATGCTGGCGCCGGTTCATCTACTTCGCCGGGTATGCGGTCCTGGGCAGCAGCCGTAAATAAAAATGAACTTAACAGTAATGTGGCGAGGAAGCTTGTTGGTTTCATAACAGTTTATTTTTGTTTCGGCACAAACCTATTTCGCCAACGAGGCCATTTAAAACGGAAATGAACTGAGCTGTTAAACAGATTTGCCAATAATCGTATTGGCAAAATCAACTGTGTACCCGGTTTGTGGTATTTCATTCCTGCTAACAAATCATTAAGAGTTCATTATTGATTTTCCGTAAACGAAATCTGGTATTTACGGAAAATCAGTTATTTTCATTTCACGATGGAGGGCAACCAACTGCAAACGGAGTTTTTTAATTATCTAAAAAGCACATTACCAGGACATTTATCACTGGCCGATGAACTATGCGAGGTCTTAAATATCAGCGCCGATAGTGCTTACCGGAGACTTCGTGGCGAAAAATCACTGACTTTTTCGGAGTTAAAGATCGTGTGCGAAAAATTTCACGTCTCTCTTGACCAGGTGCTGAATCTGCAAAATGACACCGTTGCTTTCAGAGCGCCTGATCTTATTGCAAATCATGCCACGTTCGCCGATCACATGCATAATATTTTGCAGGGAGTGATGTACTTCCATCAATTTAAGGATCGGAAAATGATGTACCTGTGCAAAGATGCCCCATTCTGGTATTTTTATGTGTACCCTGAATTAGCTGCGTTTAAGACATTTTTCTTTTTACGCTCATTAAGAAATGAACCTTCCATTCAGAGTAAGAAATTCTCATTAAAAGATTTTCCGTTTGAGGATTGTTTCGCTATTGGTCAGCAGATGCTTAAGGCGTTCAATGAGATCCCGAGTGAAGAGCTTTGGAACAATGAAAGCTGGAATAGCACCATCAACCAGGTGGCCTACTATCGGGAGGCAGGGATATTCAGTTCAAACGACGATTATGAAAGAGTAATTGACTCAATCTTTAAAACGATTGATCATCTTGAATCGCAGACAACAGTTGGGCAAAAATTCATGCCGGGTGACTCCGATTTGAAACACAGGGCATCTATCCAGGTTTACGTCAATGATTTGATAATTGGCAACAATACAATTTATGGTGAGGTGAATGGGAATAAGATTTCATGGGTTACCTACAGTGTCCTGAATACTTTAGTGACAAAAGACAAGCGATTCAATGATCATCTCTTTCAAAACTATTATACGCTAAGAAGCCGGTCAACCCTTGTCAGTGGCACCGGTGAAAGAGATAGGGTCCGCTTTTTTAATTCGCTTCGCGATAAGGTAAATTCGTTAAGAAAATAAGATGATCTACTTTTGCTGTTAATGAATTCTGCTTTAAAACTTATTGAATGTCCCCGGGATGCGATGCAGGGCTGGAAGAATTTTATTCCAACAGAAAAAAAGATCAGGTACATTAATTCATTATTGAAAGTTGGATTTGACACGGTGGATTTTGGAAGTTTTGTTTCGGCAAAAGCCATTCCCCAGATGGCGGATACTAAAGAAGTAAGCTCTAAAATTGAAATGCCAAATCCCAACGCGAAGCTCCTGGCCATTATAGCCAATTTGCGCGGAGCCGAACAGGCTTCGGCATTTGATCACATAACCTGTCTTGGGTTCCCGTTTTCGGTTTCAGAAACCTTCCAGGAGCGAAATACAAACTCATCGATTCATGAATCATTGAAAAGAGTAGAAGAGATACAAAATTTATGCGTTAATAAAAATAAAAAACTCGTCATTTATATTTCCATGGCTTTTGGTAACCCTTATGGCGATCCTTATGACGAGGATATTGTTTTTAACTGGGTTGAGAAACTCGTAGAGCTGGATATCGAGATCATTTCATTAGCCGATACGGTGGGTATCGCAAGTCCTGGGCAGGTTTATGATATGACAAGTTATTTGATTGAATCCTTACCTTCTACTGAAATTGGGGTTCATCTTCATTCAACTTTTGAAAACTGGCAGGAAAAATTAGATGCGGCGACAAAAGCGGGTTGCAAAAGATTTGACGGGGCACTAAAGGGAATTGGAGGTTGCCCAATGGCGAATGATGATTTGGTGGGGAATATGAATACAGAATGGATGATCAACTATTTTGAAACAAGAGGAATGAACCCCGGGATCGATAAAAATGCATTACTGGATAGCCTGGCTATTGCCGAAGAAACTTTTGTCTGACACATATGCAATTTCAAGTTCCAATTAATATAATGGCGCCTGCCGCACGGATCAATTATCGTGACAGGATCTTACTTACCGGTTCATGTTTCACCGAACATATAGGCAGTTCATTGGCTGAGTTAAAGTTTTCCATCCTTCAAAATCCCAACGGTATCTTATTTGATCCGGGAAGCGTTTGCAGTTCTTTGATATCTTACATTGACAATAAACAGTATAAAAGAGAAGACCTTTTTTATCTGAACGAAGTCTGGAATAGCTGGCATCATCATTCACGGTTTTCAAATATTGACGCGGAGAAATGTTTACAAATTATTAATGGATCACAACAACAAGCTCATGATTTTTTGCAACATGCCGATTGGTTGATCATCACATTAGGATCGGCGTTTTCTTATCGGCTTACTTCGGAGTTTTCAAAAGTCTTCCCCAACGGGGGCGATTTAGAGGGGGCCGGAGTAGCCAATTGCCATCGGGCGCCTTCGCCATGGTTCAACAAATATTTGTTGACCATTGATGAGATCATTCTATTATTGAATACAATGTATCATCGGCTAAAGCAATTCAATACAAAGTTGAAAACAATCTTTACAATAAGCCCTGTCCGTCATATCCGCGATGGGGTAATTGATAATAACAGGAGCAAATCCAGGTTGATCGAGGCGGTACATCATATGGTAAATAAATTACCGGGGCTTTATTATTTCCCCGCTTATGAATTAGTGATCGACGTGTTGAGGGATTACCGGTTCTATGATATTGACATGGTTCATCCTAATTACCCGGCAACTGAATTTGTGATGGAAAAATTCAAAGAGAATTTTATTGACGAAGAATCTCAGCGGTTAATCGAGGAAGTGAAGAAGATCGTAATAGCAAGAAAACATAAGCCGTTTCAACCAGAAACAAATGCACACAAGGCATTTTTGAAATCACATTTTGATAAAACTAAAGAGCTGCAAAACAAATTTCCTTTTCTTAACTTGAACGATGAATTGAATTATTTTGAAACCCATTAGTCACCTCGCGAAAGGCCGTGTCATACGGGCTTTTGCCCATGCACACATTTCACTTAATAACCGACGTTAAGGCTGAGGCTATAAGAAACAACATTTTCGGACTTAGCCAGTCAATAGTTTATAGACAGTCTTTTGATAATATTTTTCCCCTGGTCTTAAAACCGTATTTGGAAAATGAGGGACATTGATGGCATTGGGGTGCTTATGTGTTTCCAGACAAAATCCTGAAAAAGGTTTGTAGTAAATTCCATTTTTTGCGTTTGGAATATTTAATCCCTGGCCGGTATAGAATTGAACTGCGGGTTCATTAGAAAAAATCTGCAGTGTAATTCCGGACTGTGGTGCCCTGGCTTCAGCGACCAAACCCAGTTCATTGGTTCTTTTCTCAATCACAAAACATTGGTCATACCCGGTGGTTTTGTTCCAATCCATATTGATCGCTTTAAAGATCGTGAAGTCGTACATATTGTCTTTCACTGCTATAAACTCCCCGTTACAAACAAATCCTTCATCTTGTGCAAGTGTATACAAAGCATTAATTTTTATCTCGTGATCTTCGATTGTTCCTAAACCATTATTCAAATTGAAGTAGCTGTGATGGGTAAGATTTACCGCTGTGGGTTTATCGGTGGTTGCACTAAATTCATAACTCAGCTCATTTTCATCAGTTAACTTAAAGCGAATAATAGTGTCCAAATTTCCGGGAAATCCTTCTTCACCATCTTTACTCAGATACCTGAATTCCAGACCTGATTCAGAAATGGAGACGATTTGCCATGTCTTTTTATCAAAACCTTCTTTGCCTCCATGCAACATATCATTACCCATATTTTGGGTGAGCTGATACTCCTTTCCATCTAAAGTAAATCTTCCATTTTTGATCCGGTTTGCGTAACGCCCGCAAACGGCGCCCAGATAAGCATAGTTGTTCAAATAACTTTCAGAAAAATAGTCCTCAACCAAATCAAAACCCAGGACAATGTCATTGAAGGAACCGTCGGGCATTTTTATCTTAAACAAAGTAATAATGGCACCGTAATTGGTTATGGAAACTGTAGTGTCATGTTTATTTGTTAATGTAAACAAATAAATATCTTCACCATTGGAATTCTTAAAACAAAACTCTTGTTGGACAGGCATAAACAATCGGCGATGAATACGGATGCAATGATAAAAGAATTTTCATCACAATTCGGTAAGACGCCTGATCATATTTTCTTTTGCCCGGGCCGGGTAAACCTGATTGGCGAACATATTGATTACAATGGCGGAAAAGTAATGCCCTGTGCCATTTCGTTGGGGACGTGGCTGGTGGTATCAAAAAACAACAACAAGTTGCTGCGGTTCAGTTCTCTCAACTTCCCGGAAAAAGCAGATTTTCATTTGCAGGATTCATATTCCAAGACAGGTAAAGAATGGTTCAACTATCCATTGGCAGTAATCAATGAAATTGTTCAAAACGGCGACCATATGTCTGGTTTAGATCTCTTGTATTTCGGGGATCTGCCAATCGGTGCGGGTTTATCGTCATCTGCTTCGATTGAGGTATTAACGGGTTTTGCATTGAATAAGTTATTTGGGTTAAATATTCCGGGAAAAGAACTCGCGTTGATGGGAAAAAAAGCTGAGAATGAATTTATCGGTGTCAACTCCGGCATCATGGATCAGTTTGCCGTGGTGATGGGAAAAAAAGATAAGGCAATACTCCTGAATTGTGATACGCTCGATTTTGAGTACTTGCCTTTTGAACGGGGTGATTATATGTTAACAATTATCAATAGCAATAAGAAAAGAACGCTTGCCGATTCAAAATACAACGAACGATTTACCGAATGCGGCAAAGCATTAAAAGCGTTAAAGAGAGAATTAAAAGTCGAAAATCTCTGCGACATAAGTCTTAGTGATTTTGAAGAACACCGTCATCTCATCAATGACCCGGTTTTGGATAAACGGGCACTGCATGTGATCAGTGAAAATTTCAGAGTAGGAGAGGCCAGGGATGCTTTGAAAGTAAACGACCTGGTAAGCTTTGGAAAAGAGATGTATGCATCTCATCAATCACTAAAGGATTGGTATGAAGTAAGCGGCAAAGAACTGGACACTATCGTTGAGTTTTGTAAGACCTATGTTGATTGTATTGGTGCAAGAATGACAGGTGCTGGTTTTGGCGGTTGTGCAATTGCATTAGTCAAGAAAGATCGGTTTGAAGATTTTTCTGTTAAGCTTATTGAATATTATCAAGGAAAGATCGGTTATGAGTGTGATGTGTTTGCTTCTGATATCGGAGATGGGGTTAGAGAATTAAAATAGCTCAATTTTTTTTATCCCGTAGGGCTACCCTGTTTATAGAGAATATTTAAGTTGTGATTTCCGACTCCATAGGAGTCACCTGTTATTAGGAAACTTCTACGGAGTTTGTTTTGTATGTATTCATTTGTCTTCTATAAACAGGCAGCTCCTTCGGAGCTTCGATTCTCCAACAGTATTGGAATTAGACAGTAAAGTGATTTATTCCGTCGGGATAACCTGTTTATAGAAGATATTTCAATTGCATTTTTTGACCCCGTAGGAGTCACCTTTGATTAGTAGGAACCCCCTGTGGAGTTTGTTTTTATTATTTATTCATTATTCTGTAAACGGTGGTTCCGGAGGAACCAGAGAATCTTTAACTAATCAATGAATCCGGTCACCTCTTACTTCAAGATTGTTCATGATGCCTGCTTCATATTCCAACCATTCCGCCCAGCGTTTTCTTACTTTTCCTTTGTCAATATAAGTTTCGGCAAGATCGATGAACAAGGTGTAATGACCCGCTTCACTTTCCATAAAACGCCGATAGAACTTGCGGAGATAGTCATCATTTAATCCTTCGCTTAGTCTCTTAAACCGCTCGCAGCTTCTTGCCTCTATCAATGCCATGGTCAACAACTGGTCAAGCAGCCTGTCTTCATTGCTGCCACCTTTTTGCTGAAATTCGAAAAGCTTGTTTACATATTCATCTTTGCGTTGTTTGCCGAGCTTCAGATTTCTCTTTTCCAATTCCTGAAGTACGAGTCTGAAATGTCCCCATTCTTCGGTAACAACTGGAGAAAGTTCTTTGACCAGTTTTCCTTTTTCCGGGTATCGTTGAATTATCGAGATACAGGAGGTGGCCGCCTTTTGTTCGCAATAAGCATGATCGGTAAGAATGTCCTCCAGGGATTTGCCAGCAAGATCTACCCAACGTGGATCTGTAGGCAATTGAAGGCCAAGGATATTCCGGGTGTCCTGAGAAGGTTCGGGGCTGGATACTGGATGCTGGATGATGGATGCTGGATGCTTGAAGCTGGTTGTTGGATTCATTCGACAAATTTAACTGCTATTATTTTAGGAAAACCCACATCCAAAGTCCAGCATCCAGTATCCAGCATCCAGCATCCAGTAACAAATTCAGCCATCTGCTTTGCCAATAAGGCTGATTCTCTTACCTTTGCCGCCACAAATAATCGGATGTAAAATCGGATGCCCCGAAGGGGTTCCTTCGGAAAAATGTAAAAAATAAACAGATGCCTTTAACAAAAGAAAAAAAACAAGATGTGATTAGCCAATTCGGCGCAAGATCTACAAATACCGGATCCATTGAAGGACAAATCGCTTTACTAACCGAGCGTATTGCCCAAATTTCTGGTCATCTCCAGGACAACAAGAAAGATTTTTCTACTCATCGCGGCCTGATGCAACTGGTTGGCAAACGTAAGCGTTTGCTGAACTATCTTCAGAAGCATGACCTCACCGGTTATCGCCAGCTGATTGAAAAACTCGGTATCAGAAAATAAATCCTTAAATCTCCGGCTGAAGCGGAGGCTTTGAGTTTCTGATTTGCCTGCAATTGTTCTTCCTTCGTGATTTTCAATTATGCTGAATAACGATATGGACGCTTAAGAGTGCGACGCAACGGAAGCTTAATGGATAAGCAAACGCCGGGAATATAATTATGTCTAGAATTGTTTGGGTGTTAAAAAAAAATCCAAACCTCAAACATCAAACTTCAAACAAAATGCTACAACAACCTATTCGCAAAACTTTTGATATTGGTGGTGGCCGCATGGTTACCATCGAAACAGGCCGGCTGGCCCGCCAGGCCGATGGCTCCGTAACTGTAAGCATGGGAAAATGCATGTTACTGGCCACCGTAGTTGCCAATAAAGAGCCGAGGGAAGGGCAGGACTTCTTTCCATTGACAGTCGATTACCAGGAAAAATTTGCGGCAGCCGGGCGCATACCAGGTTCCTTCTTTAAGAGAGAAGCTAAATTGAATGATTACGAGGTATTGACCTCCAGACTCATTGACCGTGCATTACGTCCCTTATTTCCCGACGATTATTTCTGCGATGTCCAGGTCCTGGTCACGTTGATATCAAGTGATGAACAGGTGATGCCTGACGCAATGGCTTGTTTGGCAGCCTCAGCCGCGCTGGCTATTTCAGATATTCCTATCAAGGAAATTATTTCAGAGGTGCGGGTTGCGAGGGTTGAAGGTCAGTTCATCGTGAATCCATCCCGCAATGAATTGGAGCAAGCAGATTTTGATTTCATGATTGCGGCAACAGAAAAAAACCTCATGATGGTGGAAGGTGAGGCGCAGGAATGTAGTGAGGAAGATCTTATCAAAGCATTGGAGCTTGCACATGACGCCATACGCATCCAGATAAAAGCCCAGGAGGAACTGCGTGACATGGTAGGAGTAAAAGGTAAAAGAGAGTATACAAAACCTGAACAGGATGAAGCATTACGCGAAAAGGTAAATGCTTTTGCCAGGCAACGAGTGTATGAAATTTCTAAAAGCAAATTGGCTAAGGCAGAACGGAGCGATAAATTATCAAGCTTAAAGGATGAATTGGTGGAACACGTTAAAGCTGGTTTAAATCTACCCGAAGGAGAGGAAATGCCTGCGTTGACAAAAAAGCTGATCAACACGTATTATGGCGATCTCATTTATTATACCGTTCGGGACATGATATTGGATGAAAAAGTTCGGTTGGATGGTCGTGGTCTTGATGATATTCGTCCGCTTGATATGGAGGTTGACGTGTTACCGACCCCTCATGGCGCCGCATTATTCACCAGAGGCGAGACACAATCGCTCACCACCGTAACTTTAGGAACGCCATTGGACGAGCTTCTGGTTGAAAGCGCAGCAAAGTCTTCTGATTCCAAGTTTTTCCTTCACTATAATTTTCCCCCCTTCTCAACCGGGGAAGTTAAAATGATGAGAGGTCCCGGCAGAAGAGAGATCGGGCATGGCAATCTCGCTCAACGGTCGTTAAAACAAATGATGCCAACAGAGAATTTTGCGTACACTGTTCGGGTGGTAAGCGACATCCTGGAATCTAATGGATCATCATCTATGGCAACCGTGTGTGCCGGTTCTTTAGCCCTAATGGATTCAGGAATTCCTTTTTCAAAACACGTTGGCGGTATAGCCATGGGATTGATCACAAAAGGAGATAAGTATGCGATCCTGAGTGATATTCTTGGCGATGAAGATCATTTGGGCGATATGGACTTTAAAGTAACAGGAACAAAAGATGGGATCTGTGGTGTGCAAATGGACATAAAAGTCGATGGATTAAGTATGGTAGTAATGGGCCAGGCTTTGGACCAGGCAAAACGGGGAAGATTGCATATACTAAATGCGATGTACAATTGTATAGCCGAGGCAAGACCAGAAGTAAAACCACACGCACCAAGGATGGTCAAGATGTTCATCGATCGCGAGTTTATCGGAGCAGTTATAGGCCCTGGTGGCAAGGTGATCCAGGAAATGCAGAGAATGACAGGTACAACTATCAATATTGAAGAGATCAATAATATGGGAGAGGTTAGCATTTTCGGAACTGACAAGGAAGGGGTAGAGAAGGCCGAGAACTGGATCAAAGGAATCGTTGCGATCCCCGTAGTTGGTGATGTATATGAATCAACCGTAAAATCAATTATGCCATTTGGCGCATTTGTTGAATTCTTACCTGGCAAGCAAGGTCTGGTTCACATCAGCGAAGTGAGTTGGAAGCGATTGGAAACATTAGAAGGTGTATTGAAAGAGGGTGATGTGATCAAAGTAAAATTGATCGGTACCGATCCGAAGTCCGGTAAATTCAAGCTGTCGAGAAAAGCACTGATACCGAAACCGGAAAGACAAGACCGGCCACCGGCAAATACCAATAATTAAAATTATTCATCCCGCTTCGGCGGGATTTTTAATTTTGTATATAAATGGATTACATCAAGATAAAATTTGCCGATTTGCAACCTGAACAAAAAGAGATCCTGATCGCTCAACTCGCTGATGCAGGTTATGAAGGGTTCGAAGAAACAGATACCGGTCTTGATGCCTTTATCAATAAACAGGACTTTGATAAGAGTTTATTACGCGAAATCTCTTACAAGTATCAAACTCCTTATACCTCCGAAATGATCACCGCAACGAATTGGAATAAAATATGGGAATCAAATTTTGACCCGGTGGTCGTGGAAGATTTTGTTGCCATTCGCGCAGACTTTCATAAACCCATTGCCAATACAAAGTTTGAAATCGTCATTACGCCAAAGATGAGTTTCGGTACCGGTCATCACGCTACCACGTATATGATGATTCAATTAATGAAAGCAATTGATTTTACTAATAAATCGGTGTTAGATTTTGGAACAGGCACGGGAATACTGGCGATACTCGCCATCAAATCAGGAGCTGAAAACGTATGTGCAATAGATAATGATGAATGGAGTATTGCGAATGCAGCAGAGAATTTTAACAAGAATGATTGTAAAAAAATAGTCTTAAAAAAGGCGCCAAATGCGCTCTCTGACATGAACTTTGATATTGTACTCGCCAACGTCAACAAGAGTGTAATCCTTCAAAATTTAAATACATGGAGGGATCAGTTAAAAATGGGCGGATCGCTGCTACTGAGTGGTCTCCTGGAGACTGAAAAAAATCAAATACTGGAAAAAGCTAAGCAGCTGAATTTAAGCCTGGAAAGAACCCTGGTACGGAATAGCTGGATAGCGATTCAACTAAGTAAATAACCTGTCTATTGTGTATTAATTTACGGTTAACTTCTTGGCCGTTTGTACTATATTTGTAGTCCAACTTTAACGAAAGACTAATGAACGAGTTTCTCCTGATCGTTCTCGCATATCTGATTGGAAGCATTCCCACCGCAGTTTGGGTCAGCAAATATTTTTTTGGCATCGATATCCGTGACTACGGGAGTGGTAATGCGGGTGCGACAAATACATTCAGGACACTGGGGCCAAACTGGGGTTCTGTGGTAATGGTGGTTGATATGTTGAAAGGCATCATCGCGGTAAAACTTGTTTATCTTTTACCTTATTATTTGGACCATGAAACCCAAATGACAAATCTCCAGATCGGGTTGGGTTTGGCTGCAGTTGTGGGACACATATTTCCCATTTGGGCTGAATTCAGGGGCGGCAAAGGTGTTGCCACTGTTTTCGGAATGGTGCTCGGTATTCAACCGATCGTAGCCGTTTGTTGCGTTGGTGTTTTCCTGTTAGTATTGTATCTCACCCGGTTCGTTTCTCTTAGTTCGATCTTAGCCAGCATCGCATTTCCCATTTTTATACTTGTAA
>DASTIZ010000080.1:0-10521 GCA_035717045.1 Chitinophagaceae bacterium | reverse complement strand
TCCTGGCAGGTACATCGAATGACTGTTTTACAAAACGGAATATCT
The DNA here is from genome assembly GCA_035717045.1 of Chitinophagaceae bacterium. Taxonomy (GTDB): domain Bacteria; phylum Bacteroidota; class Bacteroidia; order Chitinophagales; family Chitinophagaceae; genus VBAS01. The sequence continues at coordinate 10,476 of DASTIZ010000080.1, read as the reverse complement.
CTTCTTCCACAACTGTCAGATTTTTCATCTTTGCCATGAAGCGATAGACCGATTTGATCAGTGATTCAATGAGGGTATAATTCCCAAGTTCATAGTGTGCCATCAGATGCAGCAATCTTGCATAACATTGCAGGTCAATACGCAGGTCAACGGGCCCATTAATGATCTTCTGCAAGTAATCGATTGCTGTGGCATACTGCCCGTTGCCAAAATAAAGAGTAGCAATTTTATAATTGAATACCAGGATCCGGTGTCTGTCGACAAACAAGGAGTATTCTTCAAGATTTTCTTCAATTGAAGGAACAAGTTTGAGCCCTTCGGAAAATGTTCCCCTCATCAGGTGAAGGTTTATCCTTGCACTGTTTATGTAAATAGAAGTATGCGTACGGAAATTATCATGTCGTTTCGCAACCGGTGTTTTTTCAAATTGCTCAAACTTCTTTAAAACTGGTTCAAATTTTTCAAAGTAACGAAGGTCAAAAAAGGCATTCAACAAAGTATGCATTCCTTTTATGTAATGACCGGTTTCCACTTCCTTCATTACCGGTTGTTCTTCAAACAGGTCGATCCATTTCTGGCTGTAACGATAGTACATTAAAAAATCCTGGCGAATAAAAGCATACCAGCAATAGCTCTGGTAGAGATAAAGTTTTTCATAGAAGCCATTCACCTTATCTACATCCGCGGGTAAATAATTTTTGACGAAACTTCTTAACTCTTTTTCATCCTGTTCATTTCTTGCATGACCATACAAGACAAACCAGCGGTACAATAACAAGGCAAGATTAGAAAGTCTTGTTACACGGTCAATGTGTCCACTGATCTCAAGTGCCTCATCAGCGATCTGTTGTGTTTTATCCGTCGTACTACGTGTAATATGTAAGGTTTCAATCTTCTTTTCGAGAGAAACAAGCTGAACAAGGGTGTTGAACTTTTGGTTTGTCCTGGCTAACTCTTTTGCCCGCTCCAGGATGCGAAGACTATGGATCTTCAAACCTTTATTGTATAAAATACGTGCATTATCCAAATGCTCACTTAATTGCAGATCGACATTGTCGGTAGTTTTTAATAACCGCAAACTTGCCAGCAACTGCTTGTATAAATGATTTTTCAGGTTGGCTAATTGTGTCCTGGATATGCCCGGCATTTTTTTCAACAGCAACTTATCGTCATATTCTTTTAGTTTATCCAGGGCATCAAAAAGTTGAATGATCTTAAGATCTTCTTTGGCTGAACTGCGTTTTATATAGAGCTTGAAATGCCGTTTTTCCGACTTTTCCAGCGAATGAACCAATTGGAATAAAATATCTGAGAACCTGTTGGACATAATATTTAATTTTTTCAGAATCAATTCGGCAGCAATAAGTTATCTGAATTCTTCACTGTTTGAAATGATAAAACAGCAAGGAAGATATTTTCAGTAAACCAAAGCCGCTATCTATTTTTGATTTGCGTCTCTGTTATTTCATAAGCAGGCAATCGTTGAGAGTAGACAAGCAGAGAGGCCTTACAAGAAACAATACAATGCTTTTAGTAGCATTTCAAGACTTTTCATATGGCAAGCAATCGTGAGAGGCCAGTCCGTTTCTACGGAAGGGCCTTTTTTGTGGACGCAATTTACCCGAGATAATTCAGTTTTTTTTAAAAAACTTTTGCAGCTCATGATTTTTTAGCAATTGTCATCACATGAGCACTGATACCGATCATTACCGGGTCATTTTCAGTTTGTCTTATATAAACAAGCATTTGTTCTCTTTGTTCATTGTCATTCCACCTTTCAGCAAAACCAGGAACCAGCCAACCAAATCCTTCAATTGCCTTTATTTCGAAATCCGAAAACCCCGCGGCATTGAATTCCTGTTCAATTTCTTTTTGTGTATGGAAATGTGCATCGGTAAAATACATGGGATGATTTACCGGGTTGAAATGATTTCCATCAGCCAGGTCCTGTTTCAAAATATTTTCAAAGGCCGGATCATCAATAAAGCCCTGCCAGAAACCATCAAACAGTGAGGCATACCGGGTAATTGTTGCTGATAACAGTACCCCATTCTTTCTTAAAACCCGTTTTGATTCAGTAATTGCCTTAATGCGATCCTTCTTCTCCTGTAAATGATACAAGGGACCGAATAATAGTACAAGATCAAATTGTTCATCATCATATGGCAACTCCCTCGCATCACCCAAAGAAATTGAAGCGAGCGGTTTGTTTTCTGTAATGGAGATCCTTGTTGCAGCTTCGACATGAAATTCTGCTGCATCGAGCAGGTGTACTCGGTGACCCATATCGTGAAGCCAGAAAGAATAGGCGCCGGTAGCGCCTCCGATATCAGCAATAGTCATTGATGACCTTAGGAAACCAAGAATGATTGCCTGGGTCCGGGCCTTTTCCAGTTGAAACACATGTTGTCCCAACCGGTCTGTTTCCATTTGTGTGCTGTTATAAAAAGTATTGATTGTGTGTGTCGGCATGATTTAAAGTTACTAAACATCAACACATGCAATGACAAGGTTGCTTTATGTGTTTAAGCTTCGAGTTTTTTATTTGCTGAAAAACAAATAGTAATGAACTATTTCTTTCCGCATTTTACTTTGGCCTTGATGTTGCATACCTCTTGGTAGGAAACATTTTACCAAAAACCGAATCTATGAAACAGAGAATAATTTTTACTTTGACAATGCAATTGCTGATTGCCTCATTCTTGTTTCTTAGCTGTAGTAAAAGCAGTGATACGTTAAGTTTGAATCCCGATGGTTCTGTTCGTACTTCCGGTACAGTGCCCATAAACTATACAACGAAAATTACTATAGAAAGAAACTCATTTACGCCGCCAAGTGTAACTGTGATGCAGAGCGGCTCACTGCTATGGGTGAATAGTGACAGCCAGGCTCATACGGTTACCGCTGATGACGGAAGTTTTGATAGCGGGGATATCCAACCGGGAGCATCATTCAGTTTGACATTTAATACCGTAGGGCCCTATCCTTATCGTTGTAAATATCATAGTGAAGCAACAGGAATTGTAAAATGTGTCACCAAATAATATAATTACTGCAGAAAAAATTAACTCCCGGTAAAACTACCGGGAGTTGATTTGCGGCTTTGCGTTTTTGATCAGAACTTAATTCCTACGCCCGCATTAAGGTTAATCACGCTCACATGTATTTCCGCGTTTTCTATTTCACCAAGGAAGTTAACTTTGAAATCGGGTCTTGTTTGCAAATAACCCACGTTGAGCATAAAGAATGCATTTTTGCTGAAGCTGAAACGTACATCACCATCCAGTTTCCATGCAAATGCACTTGCCCAATCACCTTCAACAAAAGTGGCGCCGTTTAAAACAAACTCAGGTGAGTTGGAACGGGCAACACCACCCATCAATCTGAAATTGATATTAGTTTTTGGAGTTATTACGCCACTGAACATCGGCCCGATCAGAACTCCCACATATTGATAGTGGTCTGCACTGGAATTTGTGGCAATATTGTGCAAAAGCTCATCCTGGATATTGTGAAATCCATAAAAAACATTCGCCCCTAAGCCCACATTCGGAATGAATTTGTAATCATAATTTAAATTAAAATTGAAACCGGTTTTGGCAAAACCTGCATTCGGGTTGTCTTCGTTTGTTGATTCAAAATCACCGACGGGCAGTGATGGCCCAATGTTGATAGAAAAGGCGGACTTTTGGTCTATTGAGGCCCTTTTATCCTGTGCAGTTACTACAAAGCAAACCAGCAAAGCAGCAACTAAAACAAGTACTTTTTTCATAACACACAGTTTTGATATTAACCAAACTCACTTTACATTTTCACTTGCGAAAGGTAATTTATGAAGCAGTGTTTTCTTATGATGGTAGAGCTATATACAGATGATAGTTATCACTGTCACAGACATTTATGTCCTTTAATGAGCGGAACATCAATTTCGCGTTCGGGTTACCAGCTCACAACATATCAGACCTCATCATGATGATAATCAATCAAAGTGTTGACATAGTGCATTTAATAATTCTCTTATCGTAAGTATCTCTGTAGTTTAAAAGCTTAGTAATATGGAAAAAAGATCTCCTAAATATGTCTACTTCTTTGGCGGCGGTAAAGCCGATGGAAACGAATCCATGAAAAATTTATTGGGTGGTAAGGGAGCCAATCTTGCCGAAATGGCGGGTCATCCAAAATTGAAATTACCAGTGCCGCCAGGTTTTACGATCACTACTGAGGTCTGTACTTATTATTATGATCATAAGAAAACTTATCCAAAGGAGTTAAGGCAGCAGGTTGAATCATCGCTTGAAAAAATGGAAAAGCTGATGGGTAAGGAATTTGGCGATGTGAAGGATCCCTTACTTGTTTCCGTTCGTTCCGGCGCACGACGCTCTATGCCCGGCATGATGGAGACTGTATTGAACATTGGTCTTACTGAAAAAACGATCAAAGGATTGATTGCTCAAAGTGGCGATGAACGTTTTGCTTACGATGCCTACAGGAGATTGATCATGATGTATGCTGATGTAGTAATGGAAAAAGCCGGGGGTGCAGAAGTAAAAAATGGTAAAGGCATCCGCAAAATATTGGATGAAAAGCTTGGCCATATAAAACTTGCACAGGGGTATACAAGTGATACAGAGCTTACTGTCGAGGAATTGAGATCCCTGGTAAAAGATTATAAAAAAACAATAAAGAAAGTATTAGGTACAGAATTCCCTGATGATCCATGGCAACAATTGTGGGGTGGAGTTGGCGCAGTATTCAGCAGCTGGAATGGTAAGAGAGCAATAGAATACCGCCGTATCGAAAAAATTCCCGACGAATGGGGAACCGCAGTGAACGTACAGGCCATGGTTTTTGGAAATATGGGAAGCGACAGTTGTACTGGGGTTGCATTTACCAGGAACCCTGGTACCGGTGAGAATAAATTCTATGGAGAATATCTTGTCAATGCACAGGGAGAGGATGTGGTGGCAGGTATCAGGACACCGGCTCCTGTCAATGAATACTCAAAGAACCCCCAGAGTGAACATTTTACAGCGCTTGAAAAACTGATGCCCCGGCTATATAAAGAATTGGACGGTTATCAAAATAGACTGGAAGAGCACTATAAGGATATGCAGGATATCGAATTTACTATTGAAAAAGGAAAGCTTTATATGTTGCAATGCCGCGTGGGCAAGAGAAACGGGATCGCTGCAGTAAGAATGGCTACGGAAATGTATAATGAAGGATTGATCGATGCCAAAACTGCAATCATGCGTGTCGGCCCGAATCAACTGGTTGAATTGTTACTCCCCATGCTCGACCCAAAAGCCGAACAAACAAATGCTGTCATTGCTAAAGGATTACCCGCCGGTCCGGGTGGCGCAAAAGGTCGTGTTGTATTTTCTTCTGATGACGCAGTTGACTGGGCACAACGGGGTGAGAAGGTCATCCTGGTCCGGGAAGAAACATCACCGGAGGACGTGGATGGAATGCACAAATCGCAGGCTATTCTGACAACTAAGGGGGGAATGACATCACATGCCGCATTGGTCGCAAGAGGCTGGGGCAAATGTTGCATAGTCGGTTGTGGTGATATCGAAATTCACCAGGAATCAAAAACATTCAGAGCGAAAGATGGTACGGTGATAAAAGAAGGTGATTGGATCACATTAAATGGTACCAAAGGATTTGTATACGAAGGAAGTTTGCCGCTTGTTGATATCGATGTTCAGAAAAACAAATCATATAAAGAATTGATGAAGCTGGTTGATAAAATAAAACTGATGGGAGTAAGGACCAATGCGGAAACACCGGGCGATGCTGCGCAGGGCGCTAAGTTTGGTGCTGAAGGAATTGGCTTATTCAGAACAGAACACATGTTTTATGGCGAAGGAAGTGAACAACCCCTGTTCCTGTTGCGCAAAATGATCGTAAGTAAAACCGAACAGGAAAGAAGAGCGGCGCTGAACGAGCTGTATGTATATGTAAAGAAAGATATCAAGGATACGCTGCTTGTAATGAACGGCTACCCTGTTACAATTCGCCTCCTCGACCCGCCATTGCATGAATTTGTTCCGCATGATAAAGAAAAGCTTCACCAATTAAGCGCAGAGCTGGGAATCCGGTTCAGTGTTTTGAAAAGAAGAGTGTTGGCGCTGCACGAAAACAATCCAATGCTTGGCCACCGTGGAGTAAGATTAGGGGTTAGCTATCCTGAAATAACCGAAATGCAGGTAAGAGCGATTTTTGAGGCCGCGGCAGAAATTATCAAGTCAGGGGAAAAGGCGTTTCCTGAAATAATGGTGCCGGTGACTTGCACCGTCAATGAGCTTACGCACCAGAAAAAAATTGTTGATCGTGTTTATAAAGAGGTATGTGAACAGTTTAAAATGAAAAACATCCCTTATTTATACGGTACAATGATCGAGATACCAAGAGCTGCATTGAAGGCAGGCCAAATGGCTGAGGTTGCTGACTTTTTCAGTTTCGGTACAAATGACCTTACCCAAATGAGCTTTGGGTTTAGCCGGGATGATATTGGCGGATTCCTGCCGAACTATCTTGATCAGAAGATTTTGTATGATGATCCTTTCCAGACCATTGACCAGGAGGGTGTCGGGGAATTAATAAGATTAGGCACAGAGCGTGGTCGCAATACAAAACCAAACCTGAAAGTTGGTATTTGCGGGGAGCATGGCGGAGATGCTGAAAGTGTCAAGTTCTGCCATCGCATGGGAATGAACTATGTCAGTTGCTCTCCATTCAGAGTACCGATAGCCAGATTGGCTGCTGCGCAAGCCGCCATTCAGTATCCGGAGGTTAAGATTAACACCGCCAGGAACAATGGCTATCCACTTAGAAATGGAGTACAAAAAAAGAAACTTGAATTAGCCTGATGCTTTGAACCGGCCTATCAAAGGAAAACCGCTATCAGTTTTTGATAGCGGTTTCCTTTTCAGCAGGGTTAAGCTCTTAATTCTCTTCGCCTTCTTTAACGACCTTGCCTGTTAGATCAATAAACATCCACTTGCCACTTTTCATCACTTTTGCAGTTCCTTCCCTAAAACGATCGGCATAACCATACTGGAAGGGAAGAACTGTCTTACCATTTTTGTCAATAAAACCCCATTGCATTTTAGCGTTACAAACTGGTGCAAGTCCGCTACTGAAGCAACGGGCATTCGTGTAATTCATCGGAATTATGAGCTTACCGCTTTCATCAATAAATCCCCATGAATCTCCTTTTGCAACTGCCGCCATGCCTTCATTGTAAGAATAGACTTCCGAGTATTGAGTTTTAACAATTTCATGTCCCGTACTGTCAATAAACCCCCATTTGTTCCCGATCATGATGCCGGCTTTCCCTTCCACGAAATTCATTCCTTCATCATAGATCAAGGGGATCACCAGTTTGCCATCTTTGTCTACATATCCGTGCTTACCGTCTTTTTCTACAAGGGCAAGGCCACAGGCAATTTCATTTACGTGAACATATTCCTTTGCCCATTTTTGTGCCGTTCCGCCTATGCTCATGAACAGGATAGCAGGCAATACAAATATCTTTTTCATACCAACTTTTTTACGTTGATAAATAAATTTACGTCTTCAAGGTAGAGTGTATTACCGGTCCGGGTTATGACCTGAGACAGAACGGCACGTGATTTTGGGATAGCGGGGTCAATTGTAGTGCGGGTAGGGGCTGATCACTTCCTGCCAGCTTCTGCTTGCTGCTAAGTTCTGAATTTCAAAAGCTAAATCTCAAAATATCAGTTCAGTTTAGAATAGAATCTGTCTGGCCTTACGGGTAACCAAACCTTAGCAGGAAAACCAAATCCTTCAACCTTTCAACCTTGTTGCATTATTTCAGCTTGATAAGTTAATAAGGTTTTATATTAAAAGGCAGCTCATTCCACTAAGGTTAAATTCATCTCTTTGGTGGCTGATTGACACAGAGGCTGATTTAACCGGATCGTTTGAGATTGGACTTCCGAATCTGAACGATATCTCAACCTCATTGAGATTCCATAATTTCACCGCGAAAATTCGGGAAATGGCAATACGGATCTTTATTACCGGCGGCACTTTTGATAAGGAATACAATGAATTGAACGGGCAACTTTATTTTAAGGACACGCATTTGCATGAACTTCTCGACATGGGCCGAAGCCTGGTGCCAGTAGAAATCAGGACATTGATGATGGTCGATAGTCTTGAAATGACAGAGCAGGACCGCGAACTGATAGCTTACCAATGCAATAATTGCGAGGAAAATCAAATTGTGATAACTCACGGTACCGATACCATGGCCGATACAGCAAGGACCCTGGCTGAAAAAGTGAAGGATAAAACGATTGTGCTGACCGGGGCGATGATACCTATTAAATTCGGAAGCAGTGATGGATTATTTAATCTTGGAAGCGCATTAGCGTTTGCTCAAACTTTAACTCCTGGAGTTTATGTTGCCATGAACGGGCGCTACTTCCATTGGGATAATGTAAGAAAGAATAAAGAGACAGGAGTGTTTGAAGAACTTAATGATTAATTTCCTCCTGTACCAGGTGCGCCATACCCTGCTGGGGATAATAGCCTTTCAGCGGGGCAAAAAATTCAATGATCTTTCTAAAATCCGCCGCTTCATCGTCAGTTGGATTAAAGGGCTGCGATACACTTAGTTCTTTTTTTGAATAATCGAGTCCAATCATAACAATAGGAACATTGGCTTGTTTTGCGATATGATAAAAACCGGTACGCAGCTTATCAACTTTCTTTCTTGTGCCTTCGGGCGACAGGGCAATTAACAGCTTATCAGCTTTGTTTAATTTTTCAACGACTTGTTCTACCGCACCTTGTTTACTAAAACGATCAACCGGTATCCCGCCCAGCCAACGAAAAATGAAACCAAATGGTCCCCTGAACAGTTCGGCCTTGCCAAGGTATTTGCCATTCCTGATCTTTAACACGCTTCGAAAACCGATACCGATCAAAAAATCTTTCCAATAGGTGTGAGGTGCAATAATGATAACGGCCTTGTTTAAATGATTGGGAAACTCATTTACTGCCTTCCAGCCTTCGAGTTTCAGATATAGTTTCCAGAGAAATCTCAATGCACAATTATTTCTAGTCATATATGCCACGGAACCCCGGATATTAACGAGATCATTTTAGCTTACTCCGTATACTCCGTGGCAATAGATATTATCGTAAATCCCCGGCCGCCTCCGAATCCTTGTATTGAGCCTTAATTTCAACCAGTCTCTTTTTCATTCTCCCTATTTCCGCCTGGTATTTTGGGATCTTTATTAGATTCTTTTGTTCTGTTGGATCGGCTTTCAGATCATAAAACTCCCATTCATTCACGGTATAAAAATAAATAAGCTTGTATTGTTTCTCTCTTAGCCCCAGGTGCGGGATCACGTAATGATCGATCGGGTATTCATAGTAACGATAGTATAGTTCTTTTCGTGGCAATTCCGTTTGAATACCGGTTAAAATTGATTTGAAGCTTAGTCCCTGCATCCAGTCGGGAATTTTTACACCGGCAACATCAAGCATTGTAGGGGCATAGTCTATTGTTTGGACCAACGATGTGTTGACCGTACCAGCTTTGATCTTTCCCGGCCATCTTACCAGTAATGGTGTTTGCATGCTTACGTCATACATGAATCGTTTATCAAACCACCCGTTTTCCCCCAAATAAAATCCCTGGTCGCTGGTATAAATAACCATTGTGTTCTTAGCCAGCGCGCTTTCATCAAGATATCGTAAAATTTCTCCAACACTTTCATCAACAGAGGCGACACAGGCCAGGTAATCCTGCATATACCATTGGTATTTTAGTTTTAAAAGATCTTTACCCATTGGTTTCAACTGCTGGAGCAACCGGCCCCTTTCAGCAAATATTTCTTTCATTCTTTTCCTTTGCTCTTCCGGTATCCAATTCATAAAGGCATTGTAGCTCCTTATTTCATTTGAATCGGGCTTTAAATGAGGAATATCCATGAGATACTGAGGATCGATTTTCAGGTCGGTGCAAAGTGTCATGTCTTTAAGTATGCCCATTCGCTGATGTTTGAATGCGGATCCTTTTCCGGTAGTGTCTGCGTATAGAGTCGGCGGTTCGGGGATTGTCTTTTTGCTAAATATTTCTAACCATTTCAGTTCAGGCACCCAGTTCCTGTGCGGTGCTTTATGATGCATCATCAGGAAGAAAGGCCTGGCGGGATCTCTTTGGCTTTTTAACCATTCCAATGTCTTATTGGTAATGAGTGAAGTTGCATATTCATTGTATCTAACGGTGTCATTTTTCATCGTAATCAACCGGGTTGACTGATAAACTCCCTGGCCAGGCAATACTGTCCAGTAGCCGAATCCGGTTGGTAATGAATGAAGATGCCACTTGCCAATAAGCACAGTTTGATAACCTGCTTCGTTTAAAAGCTTAGGCAACGTGATCTTCGTTCCGTCAAATGGCGTACGATTATCTTTTATACCATTCAG
>DASTIZ010000079.1:0-8911 GCA_035717045.1 Chitinophagaceae bacterium | reverse complement strand
GAATGAAAAGGCAAGAATGACTAAAATGAATAAGAAAGCTGCAACATTCTTTTCAGATAAGATTTTCCGCATAGGTTCTTGTAAAATCCGGGTGCAAGATAGCAGTTTATTCCGGCAAATCATACAGGTAGAAATCCCTTTTTTTCACAAACTCAAACCTTTGTGAGTAAACTCCCGATGAAATCCAAGATCTCTTCTTTGCCGGTACCTTTTACAGTTGAGCTTGAAAAATATACAGGTGGCTCAGTCCATGTCTTTGAAAGCTCAGTCATAAATGCATTGATGTTTCTTACCGTGGCTCCCGGTTTGTTTTTATCTGTTTTGGTAAAAACGATAGCAAATGGAATTTGCCACTCTCCCAGCCTATTGATAAAATCAATGTCCTTTTTTTGAGGCTCATGGCGGCTGTCGACCAGTACAAAAAGGTTTGCGAGAGTTTCCCTTTTACGGATATAATCATCGATCATTTTCTCCCAACCCTTCCGTTGTTTCTGGGACACGATCGCAAAACCATACCCCGGCAGATCCACCAGGAACCACGTCGCCCCCTTCCCTTCTCCCCTCCCTTCGCTACGCTCGCGGTGACGTGGAGAGGGGTAAGAAGTAATTTCAAAATGATTAATAAGTTGCGTCTTACCCGGGTTGGCAGAGACTTTTGCCAATTCCCTTTTGCCAGTAAGCATATTGATGAGTGACGATTTACCAACATTGCTGCGGCCAATAAATGCGAACTCCGGCTTGTCGGGCTTTGGACATTTATCTACCGACGGACTGCTGATAATATATTTTGCTTCTTTAATCTGCATTGAGCATGCAATATAAGCACAGTCTAATTGAACAGAGAAGACAGTTTGAAACTGCGTTTCCAATCATTGTAGCCGATGACCAATGTCATGGTTATGGTGCCGTTGACGATCTACTTTTGGCAAGGTAAATTGGGTCTTCATATCTTATTTAAATACCTGCTTCAGTTATCCTGCCCTTTCGAAGGCATTTATTCAGTACTAAAAATCTATTACAATGAGACGCAGAGATTTTGTTTCCCTTGTTTCTGCAGCAATGGGAACCTCAGTTATACTTTCCTGCAAAAAAACTTTAGTTGATAATCAATCTTCCCCTCATATGGATTTGATGGCTGCAAGAGGCGGTGGTGGTGCCCCTGCTCAACGTTATCCATTAAAATTTCCCGGAACTTTATCTCATAACGGGGGAATACTGGATTCTAAAATAGCAACAAGCGATCTTGGCGGTGGTGTGATTTCCAATGTCTGGGCATACAATGGACAATTCCCCGGTCCTACCATCCGGGCAAATGCCGGTGACCAGGTAACGATACAATTGCAAAATCATCTGCCAGAAGAAACGATCACGCACTGGCATGGGCTGATTGTAGATCATGATAACGACGGCCAGCCGATGCATGCGATTGCACAGGGAGGAACTTATGATTATAATTTCACGATTAATCAACGGGCCGGGCTAAACTTTTATCACCCGCATCCGCATATGCTAACGGGCAAACAGGTTTTCCTCGGGCAAGCTGGTGCATTTATTATCAACGATTCGGAAGAAGCAGCATTAGACCTTCCATCAGGCAATTATGAAATACCATTGATACTCCGTGACGCGACCCTTGATAAAAACAATAACCTGTCTTATAAACCTGCGAGTGGTGGTATGTTTGGCAAAATTCCTTTGGTGAATGGAACACGCAATCCTTACCTGGACGTAGAAAGAGCGGTTTACCGCCTGCGTATTGTCAATGGCGCCAATTCAAGAATATTTGGGTTAGCACTTGGTAATGGTGCATCTTTTAAACTAATTGGCAATGACGGTGGATTATTGACATCTGCTGTCGCTATTAATCGGATCGATATGTCCAATGGTGAAAGAATTGATGTACTTGTTGATTTCAGATCAATTGCTAACGGTTCTAAAATAATGCTTCGTGATCTTCGTGCTGGCTGGGATTTGCTTGAATTCAGGGTCAATAGTGCCTCGGTTGGACCGGAGGTGAGTTTACCCGCTGTCCTATCGTCAATCAGTTCACTCGGCAGTCCGGTGACCACGAGAACATTCAGTTTCGATGCCATGAGCAAAATAAATGGGCGCGAATATGAAATGGATCGCATTGACTGGCAGGTACCTTTGGGAGATGTAGAAAAATGGGTTTTCAGGACAAATGGAAATGCACCTCACCCGGTGCATGTGCATGGAGCATCATTCCAGGTGGTATCAAGAACAGGTGGGCGCAACCAATTATATCCATGGGAAAGTGGGTGGAAGGATACAGTACTGCTAGAAGACAGTGAAACCGTTGAAGTGCTGATACGATTCAATAACCACCGTGGCATTTATTTGTTGCATTGTCATAAACTTGAACATGAAGACATGGGTATGATGGCGAATTTTGAAGTGGTATAAATATTTCGGGCTAAGACAGGTACCTAGGGAAGGATTGCTTCAGTCAAAATTTGTCGAGGGAATGCTGGTCATACGTGAAGAAAGGTAAACTCGGGCCCGCAAGAAATGATCAATAGCATTGTATCAGCTGGGTGCAAAACATCAAACGTCAAACCTCCAAACCTCGAACCTTATTGTCATACCTTCGCAGCCGCAATGAGTTCCCAATTTCCTCATGATGAAATAAAACCTTTTGCTTCCGGTAAGCCCAAGAAGCAACAGGTTGAAGAGATGTTTGACAGCATAGCTGCCCGGTACGACCTGATGAATCGACTTTTTTCTGCCGGCATCGACATAAAATGGCGGAAAAAGACCATCGGGCTTCTCCGGAAACCTCATCCAAAGACCATACTTGATGTGGCCACTGGCACGGCAGATATGGCGATCCTCGCTTGCCGGCTTCTAAACCCTGAAAAAATCACTGGTCTGGATCTTTCGGCTGAGATGCTGGACCTTGGTCGAAAAAAGATTGAGAAAGAAGGGTTTGTGAATAAAATTGAACTGCTAAAAGGCGACGGAGAGGCAATAAGTTTTCCCGATAATTCGTTTGATGCGGTGATGGTGGCTTTTGGGGTCAGGAATTTCGAAAACCTGGAAAACGGATTAAGAGAAATGCTCAGGGTGCTGAAACCCGGTGGCAAACTTGTGATACTTGAATTTTCAAAACCAAATTGGGGATTCAAAAACCTATACAACCTGTATATGGGAATAGTGGCGCCGGAGGTGGCCCGCTGGTTCAGGCAGAATAAAGATGCATACCGTTACCTGAACAGGTCGTCGAATGCCTTTCCAGACCGAAATGATTTCACTGCCATTTTAGATAGTGTTGGTTTTTCCAATACCGAATGTAAACCGTTAAGCTTTGGAATATGTTGCATATACAGCGGAAGAAAGTTATAAAGATCATTACCTTATTTGCATTTGTATCTGTCATTTGCACATCTGCCCGTTCACAGATTGAAATGTACCAGCTTGAGCATGAGACAAAGCCTTATTACTTTGGCATCACGCTGGGCGCGAACATTGCCCGTTTTCAAATAGAACATCATCAACGCTTCCTCCAGTATGATAGTGTGCTGGAAGTATTACCCCTGAACTCTCCCGGTTTTCAATTGGGATTAAATGCCACCGCAAGATTGACCAATCGATTTGAAGTAAGATTTAATCCTCAACTTATGTTTACAGACAGGAGCATTACCTACAAACTGAAATATAAAGATCCTATTGATGGCTTTGAACCAACAAAAAAGATCGAGTCGGTGATCTTTTCTTTCCCTTTCCAGATTAAATTCAACAGCGACCGGATTGGCAATTTCCGTGTGTATATGATGGGCGGGGCATTTAGTCAAATTGATTTGGCTGCAAACGCCCGTGCCCGTCGTGCCGAAGACCTTGTGAAACTGGAAAGATCTGATTATGGAGTAGAGATCGGTATGGGTTTTAATTTTTATTTCCCCAGTTTTATTCTATCACCTGAAGTCAAGGTCAGCAATGGGCTGCGAAACATCCACAGCCGTGATCAAAACCTCAAGTACTCAAATGTGATCGATCGTATTCAATCAAGAATGATCGTGTTTTCGATTCATTTGGAAGGATAAACCCTTTGTCCCCCGTTGCTTCCTGCTTCACTTCGCTCGCAGCCCGCAATGACGCGGGAGATTTAGATTGTTTCTTTCCCTTTTTTATTTTGACTTCCCGATTACTGTAAAACTTCTGACTTCAGACTTCAGACCTCTGACTTCCGATTGCTAGTTACCGACTGCCGGCTGGCGACTGCCGATTGATGCCGTTCTGCCTCCGTCAACAAATATTCTCTTCAGCTCCCTGTCGTCATTGATAGTCTTATAAAAGTCTTCAATGTATTGAACAGTGTTTGATTTGTTTCTTGAACTCAGGTGTTCATTATTTTTTACCAGGCTAACTATTTTTTCTTTCCTGTCATTGAATAAACCAACAGCGATCTTTAATTCTTCCATTGTTCTCGGAAAACCCCTGTTCAATCGTTCCCTCACACTGCTGATCTTATCCTGGAGTTGCTCATCGATTGTTGCATATGGCGGATCAACAAGTCCACAAATGTCAAAATCATAAGCAACCACGTAAGGTCTTACATTTTTATCTTCCTTCGGCCCGATCAGTTTTACGTTGTGATAAGCTGGTACCGACCAGTCCGTATTACCGATCAGGTACTGGAACAATGTCACCAGTGTCATTTGATCGCGGTTTGTTTGCTCCGTGTAGTATTGTGTTCCTTCGACTTCTACCATTTTATTTCTTTTTGCCATATCATCAATATCCTCTATCAAAAAGCCATATTGAGTATAGGGTTTGCGTTTACCCGAAACATCTTTAAATGAAATATTTAAAAACCTTACACGAAGACTCATATCGGTGAGCAGGTTGTAGATTCTATATGCCAAATATTCTTTGACCACCAGTTGACCAGGATCGTCACCCGGGCTGCAGCCATTGGTAAGTTTTACCTCTTTGAATTTAGCCAAAGGGCCCGTGCTGTCCGCCCTCTTGAAATTTAACTTAAGACCGGGCATAAAACAGGATTCTCTTCTGAAGTTTCCCCGTGCAGTTACTTCTGTCTTTTGAGTGACGGTTGAGCCATCTTTAAAAGTCATGGTGACGGTGCCCGGCAAATACCTGTCCAACGCCTTCTTCGCAAGCAGGTCTTTCATATCAAACTCCAGGTTAACGTTCACTGTTGATTCCTCTGCAAAAAATTTTACTTTGTCAATTTTTTGGGCAAAGGATGAGTAGTAAACAACCAGCACAGTAAATAGAAATGATAAAATCTTTTTCATAATAATAGCTTGGGGTGAAGAAAAGGAAACCTGAAATATAAATTTAAATTGTTTTTTTAATTTGAGCTTTTATTATTTCAATACCTCGTGAATCACCGTTCCAATGGTCCCGCTTGGCATTTGAATATGCAGCAGCGCGGCCAACGTCGGCGCAATATCAGTCATATAAATCTCCCGGTTCGTTTTACCGGGTTTGATA
This sequence comes from Chitinophagaceae bacterium, assembly GCA_035717045.1. GTDB lineage: Bacteria > Bacteroidota > Bacteroidia > Chitinophagales > Chitinophagaceae > VBAS01. The sequence continues at coordinate 3,436 of DASTIZ010000079.1, read as the reverse complement.
CCCCAGCCATACCATAACAGAGGTATATGTGAATCATAAGGATTCCACATGCCATGCGTGGTGCCGGTGGGCGAATAGTTTTCGATATAATTTGACTTGAAAATGATCTGGATATCGCCCCCTCTTTTTGGATAATATCCGTTTTCTATCATTTGCTTTATCCTGACAGGCAATGGCACTTCACCTATCTCATTCAGATCAAAAGCCCGAATAACAGATTCCTGCCTGGACAGGAACCCGATACACGCATCTATGATTTCTTCCCTGTCCAGTTTTTTATCGTTTTTAATAATATCATTATTCAGAGCGAGCTGGTAATTTGAAAAGTTCAGGGCCAGATTTCCTATGCCAAATTGATCTTTCAACAATTGATTCAATTGCTCCAGCATGGCGCCTTCGGTGAATTTTCCCGCCGGCAATTTATTTTCTGCCATAAAGGCTGGTACCTGAGCTACGCCATGATCAGCCGAAAGAAAAACCGTGTATTGACCCTTGCCTATCCTGTTGTCGAGATAATCCAGAAAATCGCCGAGGTCTTTGTCCAGTCTTAAAAAATCATCCTCCTGCTCGATGGAATTGGGTCCAAATGAATGACCAATATAGTCGGGGGCTGAAAAACTCACAGCCAGGAGATCAGTTATTGCATCAACGCCTAAATTCTCACCTTCAATGGCAGCTTTCGCCATATCGATGGTAAACGTGTTCCCATGCGGTGTGGAACTAATGGCACCATAGCTCCTTCCTTTAAACTGCTTCAGATCATAAGGAAAACCCTTTCCAAACATTTTACTTTCAAAAGTTTTTTCATCAGCTGTACTTTGCAGATAGGTGCTTAACGGATACAGGGTGCTCCATCCTTTGTCATAATATTTATCAACCAGTTTTCTTTCATTCAGATTTTTTACCCATTGTGGCAAATCTTTCATGTAATAAGTTGAACTGATCCAGTTGCCAACTCCAGGGTCATACCAGTACGCGGCATTGGCACTTTGACCAGCGGTTAGGATCCCCCCACGATCTTTTATCGCAATGCCGATCACCTTGCTTTGAAAATTAGTGGCAAGCCGCAACTCGTCACCAATAGTGGTAACCAACATATTTCTGGGGCTTTGCAGCCCTGCAATGGTAGAGCTGCCGACTGTTTTTACTGAAGTATCTTCCGTGCAATAAACATCACGCCTCTGATCTATATCCCACCAAAAATTCCCGGCAATACCATGCACGGCTGGAACGGTACCTGTATAAATAGAAGTATGTCCCGGGGCTGTGACTGTTGGCGCATAGGGTATGAATGTATTGTCACAGTTAAAACCCTGGGTCATCAGTCTTTTGAAACCTCCATCGGAAGTATACCGGTCATAATACCGATAAAGAAAATCCCAGCGCATCTGGTCAACTACGATCCCAACCACCAGTTTTGGTCGCTGCAATTTTTCACCCGGCTGAGCAAGAGTTGTTATAAAAACGAGAAGAAATACGCTAACCGATAAGATCCGACGCATAAATATTCGTCCTTTTCGATAAAGATAGTGGAAATGAAAATATGGTTGCAGGCCTCAACATTGTTCTGAGGCTTGCCATCACCTAACCCCAAAGTAATCACCACATGAACTTTAATATATCCAATCAATATGGGGTAATCCTCATTACCCGATCCGTGTGGTTAAATGCTTTGGCTCTGGACGGTTTCATGGACCTTTAGAATTCAAAAATCCTTCGATGCATATTCCATCGAAAACCAATTGCAACGACCGTAGTTGACGTTGACATTGCAGAATTGGAAGGCACATCAAATTTCCTGTGTGTAAGCGACCCTTCGACAAACATGTTCTCTTTTAATTCATATGAAAGCAACAATGACGAAAACCTTGTTTTTGACTCGATGCCCGAAACAATTTCATAACCATAATCACCCTGCCGGTATGGTGGCACGTTTGGTAAGAACACATTACCGCCAAAACTCCGGCTGCCCGTATCTAAACCCTGCTTCCACGACATTGCTTTTGCCAGGATGATCCATTTGGGTGCCGGCTGATAACGAAGAATACCGATCATTTCATTAAAATTAGCACCCAGTGGATGCGCCAATGGCTGATTATAATGTGTATAGTTTGCAACGGAATCACGATGAGAATAGGTAAACGGTCTTACGCGATTATGTTCCAATTGCAGATCAAGATTTTTTATCCCAAATGCGTTGATGTATTTGGCTCCAAGCTGCAGACCCCATTTGTTTGCCCACCACCCATTATTGTTTTTTATTTCTTTTAAATTGAATTCATCGAGCAGGAACTGCCCGTAGAGCTGTACTTGTTTTAATGTATTCAATTTAAAGTCTACGCCGGCAACAGAGTTGTCAAAACTTCCGTTTTGTTGTTCAATCGAACGGTAAAAAATAACCGGGTTCAAATAACCAAATTCAAAACGGTTGCTGCGTCCAAACATCACTCCTTCAAATAAGCCAATATTTAATTTCTTTGTAACATTCACATCCAGATGATGGAAGACTGCATACTTTTTTCTTAACAGCCGATCCGGACCACGCGGTTCTGTTTGATGCAACTCCATAAAGAGGTTCTGGTAATTGATCTTCCAGATTCTTGTATTCAATTTCAGGAACAATGTATTGTTGCTGAAATCACTTAAGAATAAGCTGCGATAACCATTGCCGATAAAATTTCTATCATAACCAAAAGCTACGTCTATATACTTTGTTACATTAAAAGTGAAGTATCCTCTTGCATCAAAATAATCAAACCCGGTTCCTTTGAAGTTTTTATAATACCCGGCTCCCGGCACGGACTGATATTTATTTTCCCAGGCCTGCACGTACTCCGGATCTCTTTCCTGGTTATCTATAATAGAAGCAGCAAAACCGATCTTGTTGGCAATGCGTCCCCGAATTCCAACACCTCTTGAATTCAAAAACAGGCTTTCATCGTTATCACTTTCCTTCAGGTATTGAAACTGGATAATCGGATTAATGACCAGGTCAAAATCCTTCACATGAACTTCATAAAGGTTCGCCGGATTTCGGTAAAATCTGCCAATTGCTTTTTTGCTTGTAAACTGCCTTTGCGACCATTCAGGATTTGCAGCATACAGGCTCGCAACATTGTGCATATCCACACGGGAAAGGTTGATGCCCTGAACCCTGGTACTGACAAACGAGTCTCCGATAGAAACATATCTTTCCACGGCGGGAATAATTTCTTTTCTGCTGAACGGTCTTGTTTTTGAAAAATTAAGAACGGAATCATTCTGCCCAAGAATTTCCATCCTTTCAATCAGAACATATGCTTTATCACCGGGATTTAAATAAGTTGTTTGTGCCGATATGGAAATTGTAAAACCAGGAACAAGGAGCAACAGACATAAACACCCCTTTAGGGGACGGGGGCAAGATTGTTTAAATTGCATCGGTATTGGTTTTTCA
>DASTIZ010000078.1:0-8745 GCA_035717045.1 Chitinophagaceae bacterium | reverse complement strand
TTCAAGGCTTTTTAAACCATCGGCGTTGCTTGCTATCACATTCCCGATTGTACCAATGTCGCCAAAGATGATTGAAATGAAGAGTGATGAAGCCTGTTGACGGAATAATGCACGGGTAGTATGTCTTTCGTTCACATGTGTGACCTCATGGGATAATAACGCGGCCAGTTCCTCGTATCCATTCATCTCAAACAGTAACTTGTCATACACAACAATATGGCCACCAGGTATCGCAAAAGCGTTAGCCATATTCTCTTTGACTACCGTAATGTGAATGTTATATCTTGAAGGGATCTGAAGTTCCCTGAAAAAATCATTTATGTAGGCTGTCCTGGCTGCATCAATGGTAAAGCTTGGTTGAAGTGCATTGTAGATCCCGTCACCCAGTCTTTCTTCATAAGAGACCGGCACTTTTTTCGCCAGTCTTTCGGCAAGAAATGGAACCAACCAGATATAAGCTGAAATAATGGCAATAAAAAATACCAACATAAATCTTACCAGTCTCCACTGATTCCGGTTCAATATCCGGCTAAACCATGATCTTTCTCTTTCTTTAAAAACTCCGTCGAGCCTGTCCGCAAATTCCTTTGTTTCGACCTCGATCGTCTGGATAGGATAAGTGCCGCATCTGACAATTGATATACCCCTTTTCCAAAAATTATCACGGATCACCTGGTCATAGGTCCAGTAAAGAACCCTTGGATTTCCATGCTCGTCCCTGAGTCCAATGCTGATCTTGTCTTTCAAAAGAAGAATTGTTGCATCCTGTTCCTGTCCACCCTGTAAATAATATTTGCCATTGTATGCATCCATAATTAAGCCTGCAATGCGAAATTATGATTGCATATCCAATTAGAAACCAAATTCTGAAAGGTGGTATGATAATTATTTACGCGTTATTTTCCCTGACAACGTCAGGCTTTACTTCGGATTAATAAAAACTGCCAACGTGTGCAGTAAGAGTAGAGTAGCCCGGGGCGATGGGGTATAAAGGATGCCGGGCCTTACGGATAATTCAGTTTGAGTTTACTCTCACCAAAATACTGATGTAGTGACAACGGAAGGTCAATCCCATTTTCATTTTGATTGTTTTCCAATAAGCAAGCAACAATACGAGGCAAGGCAAGAGAACTTCCATTGAGGGAATGGACCAATTGCATTTTACCATTACTATCTTTAAACCGGATCTTCATCCTGTTTGATTGAAAGCTCTCAAAATTGGAAACGGAACTAACTTCCAGCCATTTTTGCTGCGCCGCACTGAATACTTCAAAATCATAAGTAAGTGCCGAGGCAAAGCTCATATCTCCCCCGCAAAGTTTGAGGATGCGGTAAGGCAGTTCCAGTGTGTTCAATAATTTTTCTACGTGACTTACCATTTCTTCCAGCACATCGTAACTTTTCCCGGGATGGACCAATTGAACGATCTCAACCTTGTCAAATTGATGAACACGATTCAACCCGCGGACATCTTTACCAAAACTCCCCGCTTCTCTTCTGAAACATGGGGAATAGGCGGTCATCCTGATCGGTAAGTCGTCTTCCTTCACGATCACATCACGATAAATATTTGTTACCGGTACTTCAGACGTAGGTATCATGTAAAAATTATCAACAGGCATATAATACATCTGCCCTTCTTTATCGGGCAATTGACCCGTTCCATAAGCAGTTGCTTCATTTACCATCAAGGGCGGTAAATATTCTGTATAACCGGCAGCCGTATTGAAATCAAGAAAATATTGGATCAACGCTCTCTGGAGTTTAGCTCCTTTGTTTTTATACAAGGGAAAACCACTGCCCGTAATTTTTGCGCCTGTTTCAAAATCAACGATGTCATATTTCTTTATGAGGTCCCAATGGGGCAATGCATTAGCGGGAAGTTTTGGTTCATTACCCCCGGCCCTTACCACAATATTATCTGCCGGAGTTTTTCCGGGAGGCACTTTGTCCGAAGGCAGGTTGGGCAGCCTTACTAAAACATCCTGCAATTGTCTTTCAATCGCTGACAATTGATCGGAAATGGGTTGGAGCAGGTCTTTAAGTGCAGCCACCTCCTGTTTCTTATCGTCGGCGGCACCCTGGTTTCCCTTAGCCATCAAGTGGCCGATATCTTTTGATGTACTGTTAACTTTTGCCTGCGTACTGTCAAATTCTTGTTGTAATTTCTTTCTTTCCTCATCCAATTTAAGAATTTCATCTACCAAATTCAGTTCGGCAAAGTTCTTGACTGCTAATCTCTGCTTTACTTCTTCTTTATTGTTTCTTATAAAAGCTACCTGCAACATTTTGTTTTCCTTTGGAGCGGCAAAGGTAATTGTTGATGGCGATACATTCAATGAGGGCTTTTTGATACTTTTATAAAAAATACATCATGATCGACGCAACTATGGTAACCACCAATATCGAATTAAGCGGTTATCGCATTATAAAGAATTTGGGAATTGTACGGGGTATCACAGTTCGTTCACGAAGCCTGTTGGGAAATATTGCAGGCGGATTTCAAACACTTATTGGTGGAAGGATATCCATTTACCAGGAGCTTTGTGAAAGGACCCGGGAAGATGCCTTTCAACTGATGGTGCAGCAGGCCGGCGAAAGAGGTGCCAATGCAGTGATCAGTATGCGCTATGATGCAAACGAAGTTATGGGTGGAGTAACGGAAGTGCTCGCTTATGGCACGGCAGTGGTGGTAGAAAAAATCTGAGGATTATGAATGGTGAATGGTGCGTTTTGATCCTCCAATAATCAATAATAAATAATTAATAATTTTTTATCCCGGCAACTATCTTTGCCGCCATGCAGGCAAATGATGATCTCCAGACGAGATGGTGGACATTGGAAGCAAAGCTCGTTGAACGCTTTGGTAAAAAACCGGATATGGAAGCCATTCTTTTTTTAATAGGCATGCAGGAAACAGGTTTTATCAGAGAAAAAATTACCAAGGAACAAAAACAGGACCTGATGCATGTGGCCGTTTGTACCGTGTTTTCTCAAAGCGGTTTTTATGAACTGGAAAGAACAGACCAGGATGGATGGCCGCATTTCAAACAACTTAAACCATTGCCTGATATGAACATGATTGAACAGGAAAATTTTCTAAAGGATCATGTATTATTATATTTTCAGAATCACAAGTTTTAAACGAGGATTTTCATGATTACGTGGATTATTTGTAAAATGAGAAAGGCTTTTATTCTGTTAAGTGCTTTATTGATTACGATCGGATGCGTAGCTCAAAAAGATTCAACAGTAAAAAAGAAAGATCGTAAAAGAGATGTGTTGGTGCAAACAACCATGGGTGACATTATTATTCGTTTATCGGATTCTACCCCGCTCCATCGCGACAACTTTTTGAAGCTGGCGAAAACCGGATATTATGACAGCCTTTTATTTCACAGGGTGATCAAAGATTTTATGATCCAGGCCGGTGATCCCAATAGCAAACGTGCCGCCGGAGGTCAACCACTTGGAAATGGTGGGCCTGCTTATACAGTTCCCGCTGAATTCAGGACTACATTGTTTCATAAAAAAGGAGCGATCGCTGCGGCCAGAACGGGTGACAATGTCAATCCGGCAAAGGCAAGCAGCGGCAGCCAGTTCTATATTGTACAAGGAAAGACTTTTACTGACGGAGGCCTTGATACATTGGAAACAACCAGGCTAAACAGGAAAATTCCTACTGCGCAAAGAGACGTTTATAAAACCATTGGTGGTACGCCACACCTGGACCAGGGATATACGGTGTATGGTGAAGTGATCAGGGGGTTGGACGTCGTTGATAAGATCGCTGCAGTGCAGACAAGCAAGGCACAGGACCGCGACAGGCCGCTCCAGGATGTGCGGATCATTAAGATGAAGTTGGTGAAGAGGAAAAGGAATTAGCATAGATGTTCAGTGATCAATTTTCCACGCGCAAGAATAAGATGATAAATTGAAAATTGAGCATCGATAGTTGAGTCTTGAACATTCAAAACTGCGTCATAAAATACTTTAGCGCTCATTAAATAATTTTACTCATATTTGCCGCCTAAAACTGAACTGATGAACTTCCCCTCAGAACTTCGTTATACCAAAGACCATGAATGGATAAAAATTGAAGGCAGCACAGCTACAATTGGGATTACTGATTATGCGCAGAGAGAGCTGGGTGATATCGTGTATGTGGAAGTAGAGACAATCGGTAAATCATTAAAAGCAGGAGATGTGTTCGGAACGGTGGAAGCTGTAAAAACTGTTTCAGATCTTTTTTTACCCGTTGACGGAACGATAACTGAATTAAATAAGAACCTCGCAAATTCACCAGAATCTGTGAACAATGATCCTTACGGTGCAGGCTGGATGATAAAAATGACTGTAAATAATCCTGCCGATGTTCAGAAATTGATGGACGCAGCAGCCTATGAGGCGGTTATAGCCTAAATCTGTTACCTTGATTATCTCGTAGATGAGCATCACGCAGTTTGGTTACAGATAGGCCTTAACAAACTCGTCTTCTACGATTCGCTTCTATAGTTGTAGTGACAGGGTCCTTTTTGGGGCCTCTTTTTTTATTCCGCGGGATGCTCTTTATTTTGCACAAAAGATGTTCCTGAGAACCATAAAATTTTCTTTTGTTTTTGCTGTGGGATGGCTGATATTGATTACACTTCTTCTTTGTATTCCAGGTACAAGATTGCCAAAACTGCAATGGCATGATAGAATCTTCCTTGATAAATGGATCCACATTTTCCTATTCCTCGTGCTTGTCTTTCTTTGGTGCAGAGCTTATCCTGTTAAAGCAAGGAAAATATTTCTCATAATTACAATTGTATGCATCCTATATGGTGTGGTTATGGAACTGGTGCAACAGTATTTTATTCCCTTCCGATCTTTTGATCTGCGGGATATGATCGCTAATAGTATCGGCGCTGCAGCCGGATATTTTGTTTCAGCAAAACGGCTTATTACTAATCGTTAAATCAGGAAGAAAGCAGGCCTTGATTGGATTAGTTTATCATCATTAACACTGATATTGAACATGTCAGATGCTGTACACGTAAATAGAGGGGATCTGACAATTATGCTCATTAAATATGAAGATTGGGAATGCTGTTTTGTCCTTATTTTCCCGAAAAAGAAGAATGAAGGTACACTTCTGGTGCCTGGAATCTCAACCTGATTCCTGGATCCAATATGCCCCCGCTTCCCCCGGTTTTTTAGAGCCGGAATTTGTTTCAGATACTAACGAAATGAGGATCAAACCCGTTAGAAATTCGCGGCAAAAGTTGGGCAGTTATATAAAAAAATAAACCCCTGTAGAAACAGGGGTCGCAACCAAAACTAACTGCTTATGAGAAAATTGACTGCTTTATTTGTGAAGAACTTTTATCTATAACGCAAATTTACTGCCAATATTTTGATGGGTGTTGTTAATGAACTATTAAAGGTCTTTTCCCCGGTATTACCACTCTATTCTGTCGAAAAACTTCTACGAATAACTTCAACTTTCCTGCCATCAACTATTTATAAGAACCTCAATTTTTAAACGTCCAAACACCTCATTTATTTTATCCAAAACCACCGCAATTTGTAACCCCTCACACAATAAATCTGACGTTGAAATGACAAACAAACTATCAAACATCGAACGAGAATGTTTGCCAATATATGACGTCAAAACAAAAGCGGATTTGTTAAAGGAACGCAAAGAAGTGAATTGAATTTCAAACCTAATTCTGCCGAGCCAGTTTTTCGGCGTTTTCAGCAAACTGAAGTGCGTCAATAAACTCCTGGATATCGCCATTGATTACTGCCGGTAAATTATAAGAGGTAAAATTGATACGATGATCGGTTACCCTGCCTTGCGGGTAATTATATGTCCTGATCTTGGCACTTCGGTCACCGGTGCTTACCAGACTTTTTCTATGCCGCGCAATTTCTTCTTCCTGCTTCCTAACCTGTTCTTCATACAACTTGGTCCGTAACATTTGCATCGCCTTTTCGCGATTGGCCAGTTGTGTTCTTTCTGTTTGACAAATGACAACGGTTCCTGTCGGAATATGAGTCAACATCACCTTAGTTTCTACTTTGTTTACATTTTGGCCTCCGGCGCCCCCGCTCCTGGCAGTCTCCATTTTCACATCACTGTCTCTTAATTCGAAATCCACTTCTTCTGCCTCTGGCATCACGGCAACCGTAGCCGCAGATGTATGCACACGTCCTGACCCTTCGGTATCGGGAACTCTTTGTACACGATGCACCCCACTTTCAAACTTCAATGTACCATACACGTCATCCCCAATCACTTCAAGCTGTACTTCTTTATAACCTCCAACCGTTCCTTCATTCTCACTCAGGATGGCGGTTTTCCAGCCTTTTCTTTCACAATAACGGATATACATTCTCAACAGGTCACCGGCAAACAGGCTTGCTTCATCGCCACCCGTACCTGCCCGGATCTCTACAATCGCATTTTTATCATCCTGTGGATCTTTTGGGATCAACATTTGCCTGATAGCGGATTCCAACCTCTCTTTCCTTTCCTCTACAACCGGCAATTCTTCCTTGGCCAATTCCCTCAGCTCTTCATCGCTTCCTTGTAGAGCTTCCCTGTACATCGTCACTTCGTCCAACACTTTTTTATATTCTTCATATGCATGGACAATCTTTTCGAGGCTACGATATTCCTTACTCGTTTCAGCAAATTTCTTGTTATTGCCAACGATATCGGGATTGGTGAGTGCGACGCCTAACTGGTCAAATCTTGCTTTTATGGCTTCTAACCGGTCTAACATTTGAAAGTTTTATTTTTATGTCGTCAGCTGAACAACTTCTCAACTTCTGTTGGGTCGTGCCGACGCTTGGGGTCGGCATCCCGACATCTGTCGCCGGGACTCTTCAGTTGCAACAACCCGATGGGTATCGGAATCGGATCATCAATTTAAGGGCAGCAAAGTTAAAAGAATTCAACGCATGCGGTTTAGAAAATTCAAAGCGGATCAATTGTTTGATGGCTATCGTTTTCGAGAAAAACACAGCGTACTAATTACAGATGACACGGGAAAAGTGGAAAATATTGTTTCGTTAACAGACGGAGGCGACGATATTCAGACTTACGATGGAATTCTTACGCCTGGTCTTATCAATTGTCACTGCCATTTGGAGCTGAGTCATTTGAAAAACGTGATTCCACCCCACACGGGTTTGATAGAATTTCTTTGCTCAGTGGTTACCAAAAGAGGCTTTGACCCGGAAGTCATCCAACAAGAGATAACAAAGGCAGAAAAAGAAATGTATGACAACGGGATCGTTGCCGTTGGCGATATTGGTAACACAGCAGATACAGCTGACATAAAAAGCACGAGCGGCATCCGTTGGCAAAATTTCGTTGAAGTACTGGGTTTCACAGATGAAACAGCCGATGAGAATATTCAACACTATCAAAAAGTAGCAAGCACCCTGGAGGCTGCGCTGCAGTCTTCGGGCAACAGGCATCGTACATCAATCGTGCCTCATGCTCCCTACTCCATCAGTCCAGAAACTTTTAAGTTGATTAATCAATCAACCAGAAACCAAATCATCTCAATCCACAACCAGGAACACCCGGCGGAGGATGTCCTGTACAAAACAGGTGGCGGGGATTATCTAAAGCTCTTCAGGATATTCGGAATTGATAAGTCACCATTTCCTGTTACCGGTGTAAGCAGCATTCGCTCTGTGTTACCCCATTTTAACAACGGACAGACAATTTTTCTTGTCCACAATACATTCATGCCAGAGGAAGATGTCTTGTTCGCTAAAAAATACGCTGATGAAAGCGGATTGACTTTAATATGGTGCTTATGCGTGAATGCAAATCTTTATATCGAAAATAAGGTGCCGCCAATTGAAATGCTGATGAAGCACGATTGTCCACTTGTTTTGGGAACCGATAGCTACAGCAGCAACTGGCAGTTAAGTATTGCAAAAGAGATACAGTCACTTAAAAAACACTTCGCATCGTTATCGCTTGAAACAGTTTTGCAATGGGCCACGATCAACGGCGCCAAAGCATTGAAGTGGGATGATGAACTGGGAAGTTTTGAAAAAGGAAAAAAACCTGGAATAACGTTATTATCGAATGACCTAAGCACATCGAAACGTTTATGAGATCAATTTTGTTTGCCTTAATCATTACCATAGCGTGAAACGCTTATTTTACCTAAAAATCGGTAGCTGCAAAACGGGTGAGGTTGCTGGCAAACAAGCGGATTCATAGCGCTCACCATAAATTCTTCAGCCAAAACCAGGGAAAAGAAAGACATGACACAAGGCTTACTGTCACCTTTAACTTAACACTTAACTCAAAACCTCGCCTAATACCGGTAATGTCTTCAAGGTGCCAAAATCCTGTATATGCAGCCTGTAATAAGCTTCGTAAGCAAATAACAGCTGCCTGCGGAAATCATGATTGAGCCTTAGTTGTTTCAGCTCCTCCGGTTGCATCATTTTTAGCAATTCGCTTGTCACCTCTGCTTGCTTACCTTCTAAGAAATGTAAGTGGTCTGGTTTTTCCGAAACATAGGTTCCTTCCTGCAGGTCAAGTATCGGTGTTTCATTAGAATGATCATCACTTATTCTAAATCCAAAAAAAGCGGGAAGATGCAAGGCAAAGAACAAAGGAAAATTTGCCATCACGGCATTGCTACTCTGATCCAGATGAATAAATGCATCTTCGACAAATTCAAACAAGTCCGGGTTGGGTTCGGGTTGTTTCAGACATTT
>DASTIZ010000077.1:0-4219 GCA_035717045.1 Chitinophagaceae bacterium | reverse complement strand
TCGAACCGTGGCTTCAGCAGGAACGCAACCCCTTCCTTGCCTTTATATTTGTCATGATGGGAATAATGCTGCGACTGGTGTTATTCCTTTTTTATTTCTCATTATTTAAATATCTCATCCTGGTCATTGGGTCTCCTGTTTTTGCGTACCTGAGTGAAAAAACAGAGGCGATCAGCGAAAACCGGGATTACAAATTTAACCTGAAGCAAATATTGCCGGATGCCAGGCGCGGGATAAGACTGGCTTTTCGTAATGCGGCGCTGCAGACACTGTATATGATCGGTTTGATCTTTCTCTCATTAATTCCCGTTGTTGGCTGGATAACCCCGCTGATCGCTCTAATTGTCGAATGTTATTATTATGGTTTTTCAATGTTGGATTATGGCCTGGCAAGAAACGGTTTCACCCTGCAAAAATCCATTTTCTATTCCGGCAGGCATAAAGGATTATCACTCGGCAATGGTATCGTCTTTTATCTGCTGCATGTCATGATCATATTTGCGCCGGCACTGGCAATTATTGCGTCCAGCCTGAGCGTCATAAAAGTTAAAACTGATTAGTGTGCCCGCTACTGTATACCTGATCCCAAGTTTACTATCTGAAGAAGGATTGCAAGCAATTCCCTCTTATATAATTGATGCCGTGAAACAGTGCCAGGCATTTTTTGTCGAAGAAGAAAGGACGGCGCGTCGCTATCTAAAAAAAATCAGCAAAGACATTGTGATCGATGATTATGAATGGTTCGCCATAACAAATGAAAACTCCCACATCGATTCTTTCAAAAAAAAGATCAGGGAGGAAAAGACAATCGGAATTATGAGCGAAGCAGGCTGTCCGGGCGTTGCCGATCCCGGTCAGCGATTAGTGGCAATAGCCCAACAATTAAACGTTGAGGTAAAACCCTTGGTTGGCCCCAGCTCTGTTCTGCTCGCATTAATGGCAAGCGGTATGAATGGCCAGCAGTTCAGATTCAATGGCTATTTGCCTATCAGGGAACATGAACGAAACAAAGCTATTAAGGACCTCGAAAAAGAATCAGCAAATCAGGATTGCACGCAGATCTTTATTGAAACGCCTTATCGCAACAACCATCTCGTGGATGCATTGCTCAATAATTGCCAACCATCAACAAAAATTTGCATCGCAGTTGATCTTACCAGCAACCGTGAGTTCATCAAAACAAGACCGGTAAGCGAGTGGAAAAAAAACAAACCCGACATTCATAAACGCCCGGCAATCTTTCTTCTTCATGCTTCTTCTTAAACTGTGGTTAAACTTCCTCCAAACGACTGTTCATTGAACAATTATTAATACTTAATTATTAATTATTGATTCAAAATTGTATACTTTTGTGTTCAAACAAAAAACACGCTTTTACATTGACCAACTTTTTAACACATACCAAGCAGGTTGCCTTTCACGGGCCGGAAGCTACAGAAGTTTATGCTGTAGGTTTTGATGTGTTTGCTTTCTCTCCACGACCACGACGTTTGTTCTGACAGGACAAGCCCCTCACCATGGTCCCTGTCAGTGAACTCCACCCTGCATGATTTTTGGATTGGTCATCCACACAAATCAAAATTTTCAAGTTGGACAATCAAAATATAATTATTCGTGTAGCTACTCCTGAAGATGTTCAGTATGCGGAAACGATCACCAATGAAATGGCTGAAAGCGCAAAGGCAAGAGGAACTGGTATTGCTAAGCGAAGCCCCGACTACATTGCACAAAAGATGAATGAAGGCAAAGCTGTGATCGCTGTTACAACCGAAGGCGACTGGGTTGGTTTTTGCTATATCGAAACATGGAGTCATGGTGAATATGTAGCAAACAGTGGACTAATTGTTGCACCTGAATACAGGAAAAGTGGTGTTGCCAAAGCAATCAAGAAAAAAATATTCAACCTCTCAAGAGAAAAATATCCCGATGCAAAGCTCTTTGGTTTGACGACAGGTCTTGCTGTGATGAAGATAAACAGTGAGCTTGGTTATGAGCCCGTCACGTATTCTGAACTTACGCAAGACGAAGCCTTCTGGGCTGGTTGCAAAAGTTGTGTGAATTACGAGATACTCATGAGTAAAGACAGAAAGAATTGTATGTGTACTGCCATGCTGTACGATCCAAAAGATCATTACAAGCCTGAAGAGACAACAAAATTCTTTGAAGAAAATAAGTCGGGCCTCGAACGCTTGCTCCAGTTCAAACGATGGAAATTATTAAAACCATTTCTAAAAAAGAAGGAAGAGAATGCACGCCCTGACGAGCAGGCCGGTCGCGGTGATGGCGAAGAGGCTAAGCCCAAAACCTTTCTCCAATATTTTTTTAATGTTTAAGATAATTATGTGACCGCCAGCATGGCTACTTTTGAACGATAGATGTCGCCATCAGCGGATCATCTTCAACAGCCATTCGGCATTTTCGGACAGATAATAAAACAATGGATAGTTCAACTAATAGTAATCTTCACAACTCTCCGCCAGCTGGCGGAGCCGGGAGTATTGTACTTGGCTTTAGTGGCGGACTCGATACGACATACTGCGTAAAATATCTTAGCCAGGAAAAGGGCTATGAAGTACACAGTATTATTGTAAACACCGGCGGGTTTAGTGATGATGAATTGAAAAAAATTGAAACACATGCTTATAAGCTTGGCGTAAAAACACATACTACTATCGATGCAGTGAAAGGTTACTATGATCGTATCATTAAATATCTCATTTTCGGAAACTGCTTAAAGAACAATACATACCCACTTTCTGTCTCCGCGGAAAGACTGAGCCAGGCATTGCATATTGCAGAACATGTAAAAAAGTTGGGTGCAAAAGCAGTAGCACATGGCAGCACGGGTGCGGGCAATGACCAGGTAAGATTTGACATGATATTTCATATCATGATACCAGGCGTTGAGATCATCACTCCTATCCGTGACCTGAAACTAAGTCGTGAAGAAGAGATTACCTATCTCAAAAGCAAAGGGGTTGACATGAATTTTGAAAAAGCATTGTATTCAATAAATAAAGGTTTGTGGGGAACAAGTGTTGGAGGTAAAGAAACGCTTACCAGCAAGGGAATGTTGCCTGAAGAAGCATGGCCAACGCAAGTCAGCAAGTCCGGAAGTCAGGAAGTCCGATTGAGTTTTATTAAGGGAGAATTGTTTGCAGTTGATGATAAAAATTTTATTCATCCATCAGAAGCCATTCAATATTTGCAATCAATGGCGGGACCGTATGGCATCGGGAGAGATATTCACGTTGGAGATACGATCATTGGTATTAAAGGCCGTGTTGGATTTGAAGCCGCCGCACCCATGATCATCTTAAAAGCACATCATGCATTGGAAAAACACGTGTTGACCAAATGGCAGCTGCAATGGAAGGACACGCTGGCGCAATTTTATGGCAATTGGATGCATGAAGGACAAATCCTTGACCCTGTGATGCGGGATATAGAAGCGTTTTTAGAAAATAGCCAGCAGCATGTAACAGG
Organism: Chitinophagaceae bacterium; assembly: GCA_035717045.1. GTDB lineage: Bacteria > Bacteroidota > Bacteroidia > Chitinophagales > Chitinophagaceae > VBAS01. The sequence continues at coordinate 733 of DASTIZ010000077.1, read as the reverse complement.
AAATGTGTTTGTTCAATTAATGCCGTATCGTTTCCAGGTGACTGGCATCGAAAGCAACTATGATCTCATGAGCAGCAAATTTGGAAAATACGGTGAAATGAATACAGGATTTACTGGTGAAGATGTAAGAGGATTTAGTAAGATTTTTGGAAACCAGACACGAATTTGGGAGGCGGTCAATAAGGACAATAGTCAATAATTATTAATTAATAATTATTGATTATTAAAAAATCACTTATGGCAATTAGGGTCGGAATCATTGGAGGTGCAGGATATACGGGTGGTGAATTAATTCGTTTATTGATCCACCATCCGGATACATCTGTTTCTTTTATTCACAGCCGCAGCAGCGCGGGTAAGGCTGTTCATTCTGTTCACCAGGACCTGTTGGGAGAAACTGATTTACAATTCACCGGTTCTCCCGGGGGATGGGAGGAGTTAGATGTGCTGTTTCTTTGTGTCGGTCACGGCGAATCAAAACAATTTTTACAGGAGAATAATATCCCCGAAAAAGTAAAAATCATTGATCTCGCTAACGACTTCCGATTAAGTCTAAACTCTGAAATCCGAAATCGTAAATTCATTTACGGCTTGCCGGAATTAAACCGCGATAAGATCAGATCTGCAAGCAGTGTTGCCAATCCAGGTTGTTTCGCTACAACTATTCAACTGGGTTTACTCCCTTTGGCAAAGGCTGGTTTGCTGAATGAGGTTTATGCCACGGGAATTACGG
>DASTIZ010000076.1:0-3342 GCA_035717045.1 Chitinophagaceae bacterium | reverse complement strand
GACGTCGCTTAAAATTTTTGGTCGCAGTGAAAAGGATCTGATCGGCAAAAAATTGCTGGACGTGCTGCCCCAGATGGAAGGGAGCAAGGGGCACAAAGACCTGCTCAGGGCCATCAACGGAGAGACCATACACAATAAAGTTTACTATTCAGAAATATCAAACCGCTATTTTGAAAATTTCCTGATGCCTTTAAAAGATGAGAACGATAACGTGTATGCCGTGTTGGTAATGGCCCATGACAATACCGAGCTGATCATGGCTGCAGAAAAGCTAAAGGAAGCCCAGCAGATCGCCCAGATCGGGCATTGGGACTGGGATGTGTTGACCGGAAGCCTGACATGGAGCGATAACATGTATAATATCTATGGAGTGGATCCGCAGGAAGGCATCGACTATGAACGATTCGTTTCCCTTGTTCATCCTGATGACAGACCGGATATGCAAACGAATATTGAGCATGCGCTGCAAACCCGGACATTCCATGATTTCTTTCACAGGATCATAACTCCCGCAGGCGTGGAAAAGGTGATGCATGCCAGGGGTGAAGTAATCGTGGATAAAAACGGGAACGTAGAAAGAATGGTCGGTACCGGGCAGGATGTGACAAGACAGAAAAAGATAGAAGAGCAATTGATGGAAACCAATAAGAAAATTGAGCAGCACAACCAGTTCATTGAGCAGTTGATCAATTCATCACTTGACCTTATCATGGTCATTGACAAGGACCTTCGTTTTATTACGATGAATAAAAAAGCACAGACAATATATAAAGAGTATTATAAACAGGATATCATTGGAAAAAAAATTACAGAAGTTGATCCTCCTGTGAAAGGAACAGAATCATATACCGATTTACAGCAGGCCCTGGCGGGGAAAATAGTCATAAAGGACAAAGTAAAATCGACCATTTCCGACAGGTATTATGAGCACAATTATATTCCGCTTACAAATGAGCACCATGAAGTATATGCAATAATGCTCATCAGTCATGACATTACTGACAATATCAGGCAGATGGAAGAGCTCAAAAAACTTTCCGAATCGGACGAGCAAAAAAATAATTTTATTGCCATGGCCAGTCATGAGTTAAAGACTCCGATCACTTCGATAAAAGGCTATGTGCAATTATTGTTGAATGCCCTGGAAAAAGAAAAAGAGAACAAGAAGCCTGTGCCCCCGTTACTCGTCCGGTCTTCACTGATCAGCGTGGATAAGCAGATCAAGCGATTGACCCGGCTGATATCGGAACTGCTCGACATTTCAAAGATCGAAACAGGAACCCTGGAATTAAAAAAGGAAAACTTCAGCCTCAATGAACTGGCAATTGAAACAGTGGAGGATATTCTTTACACAAATACAAAGCACCGGATAAACCTATATCACGATTTTCAAAGTCATGTTTACGGTGATAAAGACCGGATAGGGCAGGTAATGATCAACTTTCTGACAAATGCTATTAAATACTCGCCGGATAGCGACAAGATCGATGTTACCATACATAAAAATTCAAGGAACGAAGTGTCTTTTAGTGTCAGGGACTACGGCATTGGAATTGAAAAAGAAGAACAGAAAAAAATCTTTGAAAGATTCTACCGGGCAAAGGGAAAAGCTGAACAAACTTATCCCGGGTTCGGAATTGGTCTCTTTATTGCTTATGAATTCATTCAAAAACACGGCGGACAGGTTTGGGTAGAAAGTGAGAAAGGCAAAGGATCAACATTTACCTTTACATTACCAATTCTTAAAGAGCAATGAGCGTAAACACCAGGATCTTGATTTTGGACGATGACCCGGATATATGCACCATGATCAAAATGGTGCTGGAGTATCATGGCTTTCACGCATTCGAGGCCGACTGTGAGGAGAAGGCAAACCAGATTTTAGCCACCGAACCCATCGACCTCATTATAATGGATATGCTTCTTTCCGGGGCGGATGGAACGGACATCTGCAGGCGTTTAAAGAATGATAAACAAAGGAGCTCTCTTCCCGTGCTGATGTTTTCTGCGCATCCTACCGCAAGAGAAACCTGTCTGGCAGCCGGTGCCGACGATTTTATCCCTAAACCTTTTGAGATGAATGATCTTATTGCCCGGGTCACCTTTTTTATTGAAAAAAATCCTATCAGGCAGGACTAACAACGAAAGCTTTTGACTGGCCAGGTAAAAAAGGTTGAGCGGGTACTCAACCTTTCCGGGTTTTTCATTTATAATCATTTTAGAGGAGTGCAATTAGCCGGGTTGCGATCCCAATCTTCAGAAGTTCGCAATCAAAAAAGGAATCGATACACAAGTTTGACAAAAGAACTCAAGCGCCGTGATCAAATAACAGCGCAACATTTGTTAACAAAAATGAAGGCGTCCCTGAAAAAATCTTTTTGAAAAAAGGTGGCTTGTAAAAGGCCTGACGAAAGAAAATGTTGGTAAAAAAAATTTCTTTCCTATCGGGTAAGCAAATGTAGAAGAAAAATTGAATGGACAAAATGAGCAATGGAACCTACACAGCTTAGTTATCCACTTTTGAATTAATTTGATTTATATCATTTTAGTTTCCCCTCCCTCTAATGTTAGTATACCAATTTAATTTTTATGTAAAAAGCAAACCCCTCAAAAAGGAAAAACCTTTAATTATAGAGGCTCTTTTCTTGTGCCCGAAACCGGATTACTTGCAGTGATCCAGATACTTTCACGAGGGGCTCACCCATAAACCCTCGCCGCTATCGCGGCTTTTGGGTTTCTTATTTGTTCGCTTATGCGAGCAAGCTCGCAACGCTTCCAAATAAAAACCCCCAGCTATCGCTGATGGTTCTTGTGCCCGAAACTGGATTCGAACCAGCACATCCTTTCGGACGCCGCCACCTGAATCCCGACGGTATTGTCGGGATACCAATTTAGGCTTAATGCTCCTTTATATGTCTCGTGATAAATTGTTGAAGTCTTAGCTTCGATAAATTCTTCAACTTTCTTTCCAGGCAGATCGCGCCACTTCGGGAATCTTTTACAACATAAAACAGCAATTCCCACGGCAGATATTTTTTAGTAAATCGGTCAAGACCAGCATTATGATGTCGCAGTCTTACCTGAAGGTCTTTAGTTTGCCCGACATAATATTTATCGAACGCCTGCGAGTGCAGAATGTAGACATAAAACATCCGACAAATTGAAACAAAACAGCAAACCCTCGAAAAGGAAAAACCTCCATTTGTATAGGTTTTTTCTGTGCCCGAAACTGGATTCGAACCAGCACATCCTTTCGGACGCCGCCACCTGAATCCCGACGGTATTGTCGGGATACCAATTTAGGCTTAATGCTCCTTTATATGTCTCGTGATAAATTGTTGA
>DASTIZ010000075.1:0-3738 GCA_035717045.1 Chitinophagaceae bacterium | reverse complement strand
ATTGTTCCGAAGTGAATTGGATATTGGGATCATTTACACAACAAGCCTCCCCACTGTCGCCTGTTCCGCCACCGCTCCCTGTTTCGCTATCTGGACACAACATTGCATTGTTCTGATCCTGGCAGTCGTCCCCGTCACATGTAGTGCCGAGGTACTGCCAGGTCTCATCAATTATTTCACCATCAGAATTAAAATACGTGGTAACATAATACCATTCCCAACAGGTATTTATTCGTCCTGCCGCATTGTCCGCGGAATTTGTTTTCGGTTTCACAATACCCATTGACTTAAGTTTTCCGCTTTCATAATCGTATTGGTACAGCCGCCTGCCGGTAACGCTAAGAAAGCGAAAGCTGCCGTCACAATCGAGCTCCTTGTTATTGTAAAGCTTATAAAAAGTATTCACGGGAATTGTTTGGGCACTTCCTTGTTGCTTTGGAAAGTACTGGCAGACATTGCCCCGTCTTATTTTCCCTGCTTCATCGATCACTAATAATAAGTTTATGACCGAATTCATCTCCAGCTTTTTTAATGTCTTAAATTTCTCTTTAACTGGCACAATCAGGAATTTCTCTCCGTTTCCCAGGTTTTCAATTCTGATATTTACAGGTTCGATATTCTCTTTCAGTAAATCAATGTATTCCGTCTTATAAGGTTTATTCACCGGTTTCTGGCTATCAAGCCAATTATTAATTCTTAACATTACTTCTTCGTTCGGATGGTCGCCGGAAGATTCTTTTTTACAGGAAGTGATGCTTATGGTACAAAGCATCAGCGTAATGAAAATCAGCTGTCGCATAAAAAAAGGTTTAATGGTTATTATCTTACTCTGTTAACCGGTTTTCAGACAAAATCCGTGACAACATGTTGATGCTATAAAAATATAATCACAGGTTCACCGGTTCCAAAATTTTCAATGGAGAATTTCCTCTATTACGCACGTATTTTCCTCAGACTATAAAGGGGAGGACATCGACGATCTGTCTGTAATAAACAAACATGCCGGAATAAAACCTCTTAACTAAAGAGATATTCCACGTCTTCTCTTGTCAATGATTTTACAAATGTCGTATCATCAGCGATCAGGTCTTTCGCTAATGCTCGTTTCTTTTCCTGGAGTTGTATGATCTTGTCTTCAATGGTATCGACACAGATCATGCGGTAAGCAAAAATATTTTTATCCTGGCCTATGCGGTGCGTTCTGTCAATAGCTTGCTGCTCTACCGCAGGATTCCACCAGGGGTCAACGATGTAAACATAATCAGCCGCGGTCAGGTTGAGGCCGACACCGCCGGCTTTTAATGAAATTAAAAAAACTCTTTTGCTCTCGTCATTCTGAAAGCTTTGAATCGCCTTCTCGCGATCCGGTGCCGATGTGCTTCCGTCAAAGTATTCGTACTTCACGCCCAGTTGATCCAGTTTTTCACGGATCAATGCCAGCATTCCAAGGAACTGGGAAAACACCAATGCTTTGTGATCACCGATATTTTCAACGATTTCCCTTGATAATTCATCAAGCTTGATAGAATGATTTTCGAACTTCTCAGTTTCATTAAGTATGGCAGGCGAATCGCAGATCTGGCGCAGCTTCATTAATCCTTGCAGGATCGTAAGCTGGGATTTTTGTATTCCTTGCGTTTCAATAGTCCCTAAAATTTGATTGCGATAATCATTGCGGTAAGCATCATAAATGCTGCGCTGCTCGTCCTCCATTTCGCAATACAGGATGGTCTCGGTTTTATCCGGAAGATCTTTCGCCACCTGTTCTTTCGTCCGGCGAAGAATGAATGGATACAATATTTTTTTCAAATGTTCCTTTCTATCCTGCTCACCAAATTTGTCGATCGGTATGGCAAACTCCTGCCTGAAAAACTCCATGCTGCCTAACATGCCGGGATTCAGGAAATTCATTTGTGCAAAAATATCAAACGTATTATTCTGGAGTGGCGTACCACTCATGCACAACCGGTGCTTTGCATTCAACAGTGACGCCGCCCGGGTCACCTTACTCAAGGGGTTTTTTATAGCCTGGCTCTCGTCAAGCAATAAATAGTCAAGCTCAAGTGTTACCAGTAATTTTATATCGCTGCGCAGAGTACCATATGTTGTAATGATGACATCATGGTTGGCAAACTTTTCCTTGTCTCTGGATCGTGCCGCGCCGTGATGAATGTAATAGGTGAGTTTTGGCGTGAACTTCTTTATTTCGTTTTCCCAATTATAAATAAGAGTTGTCGGGCAAACCACCATTGCCTGCAGCCTTCCATTTTCATTCTTGAAACGCTGCATATAAGTAAGAGCCTGTACGGTTTTGCCCAATCCCATATCATCGGCCAGGATGCCACCCCATTTTACTTCACTCAAATAATTTAACCAGTGATAACCTGAAACCTGATAAGGACGTAATGTTCCCTGTAATTGCACCGGGAGATCGATTTCCTTTATTTTGTTGAACTCCTTGAGATTCTCATATTTCTCTTCCAGTTTCAGGACCAGTTCATTTTCGTCGCGATTCTCATAAAGCTCATCGATCACACTCATATGATAACGGCTCAGCTTGAGTTGATTTGTTTTTCCTTCACCAACCCGGAACAGCAGTGAGTATTTCTTCAGCCATTCTTCGGGAAGAATCCCTAAAGTACCATCACCGAGTTGAACAAACTGTTGTTTATTGGCCAATGCTCTTTTCACTTCGGCAACACTTACCTGCTGATCGCCAAAAACAATGTCAATTCTTGCGTCAAACCAATCGGTATTGCTATTAATAAAGATCTTGGTAGAGGGCCTTGCCGTGTTGAACCGGAAATTCTTCAACGCATCGAAGCCATAGACTGGCGTCTTCATTTCATTCATGGCATCAACAAACAAAAAGAACCAGTTATTTTTCAATACATCGGTTCCTTTTAGTGCCAACGCCTGCGTATCTTCCTGGTAAATAAAATTGCTATGCAGGTTCTGCATTTTGGCAATGAATTCCTGTTCCGCCGGCCGGTTTCTGTGTACAATGATCACTTTGTCACCGGCGGGTACCACCACCTCATCTCTTTCTCTTGCAGTGGTCGCATAACCCTTATAAGAAAATATGGGTTGAAATAAAAGATAATCTCCTTTTTCAGCTAAGTATAAACCGATATCAGGCTTACCATCCTTTATTTCCTGGAGAAGAGACTTATCAAAGTTTACTTTGTATTCTTTTGTCAGGGGCAACACCTCTTTTTGTAAGACATTGCTCCAGTTTTCGGCCGGAGTTTTTTTAATTCCTGAAGGAAAAAAGTTTTCTGCCACTTCGCTTGCATGCTGATCTTTCCAAACAAATAACTGGTGATTGTACAGGAAAAAGAGAGGCGTTTCTGCTTCATTGTCTTTTAACCCGAGTAAGAGACCACCTGCCTTTACATTAGTCTTTATTTCGAAATTGCCATTTGTCCTGACCACCTCGAACGAGGGTTTTATTTCCTCCGGAGAAATATTAACGGGCTGAAGATTGCCTGTACGAAAGGTCTTCCCCTTGATCAACTGAAATATCAGCGCCTTACCTGCCACTGTTGAAAAAAATTTTTTCAATTTAGGGAACAGGTACTCTCTAACCAGTGTGCGGGTATCTTCCGGCAGATCGTCTTCCTCCTGGTGGATGATGTTTTCCCAAATGCCGGAAAAAGGGGAATTGCGGCTTATATATTTACTGATCTCCGGCTCTTGTAACTTCCTTACGACATTCAGCAGTTGTCTATCATCCTC
>DASTIZ010000074.1:0-3902 GCA_035717045.1 Chitinophagaceae bacterium | reverse complement strand
GGCATCATCCAGTGCATGGGGATCAACAGGCTGATTCAAAAATCTTTGTTTCCGAATATAATCGATCGGGAATTTTGATTTAACGGCGGGTACCCATTTCGCTAAGAAATCAAATCTTGTTTTTACATAATCATTATATTTCTTCTCACCGGTTGTTTCAAAGGCTCTTAGCATAGCCGAATACGTAACGCCCCACTCATAACTTGTCAACCGAAAATCGCCCTGTTTAATAATTGTATTTGTATCAAGCCTGGTAATTTCATTGATCATTTCACCTGTTTGCTTATTCATCATTTGCGCAGGTGTAGTCGCATCGAGATAGTTGAATATCTTATCAACGACTGCTTTCACATTCTCTTTGGTGGGCGCCACATAAGGAACCGGGTAGTCCACTTTCAATGCATGAAGTGGCGTGTTGACATCAGTCCTGGCTTCGACAGGTTTTTGCGCTTTTAAAGAAAGACTCAAACAGACCGATAAAAAGGAAACCGGGTAAAAAATACTTTTGTTGAAAAAAGTGAATTTCATATTGGTGCAATAGTTGGCTTTAAAATTAGATAAAACAAGTGCCTTTTCATCCTGCGCTATCCTGCGTATAAAAGCAAATGGCGGTCAACTACTGACTCGCCAATTGCTGCTTGCCTGCTTTATGAAAGAAATTAGTATCCCGGGTTTTGATAAGCTGCTCTTGCAGCGTCATCTAAAAGTTTTCCATTTTCATCAGTTAGTAATACCAAATAAGATTGGGGCCATGGTCTGAATGTGAAATGTTTTTTCACTTGTCCTTTTCCATTTCCATTCTGACCGTTTCCGTTTACCGTGTTAAAAGCGACCGGCCACAACCCTGCTTTGTCGGAAGCCATCTGGTTAAGATAAACAACCCGATCATATAGTATTCCTGCATTATGTTGATCCTCCCAGGCGAGACTCTCGGATAAGAATTCACGTGCTTTTTCATTGTAAATAAAATGGATGAACATGTCTGGCAATGTTCCCACGGTAGGAATATATCCTTCAGCCAGAGCCTGAGGAGTACCCGGTGTAAAATGAGCCTCCGTGACCATAAGCTTATTATAGGAATCTCCGATAGCCGGATAAGGAGCCGCTTTTTCTGAAGGGGCAAGAAGACTTGCTTTTGGTTCCCATTCAACAAGGACATTGGGCCGGTTTTCACCTGCTTTATAAGCAGCCCTTTGTCTTATCACATTAATATCATTCACGGCAAGCCCATATTGTCCCTTGCGACCATACGCTTCTGCACGGATGAGAAAAGTTTCTGCCAGGCGCATCAGGATTGCATCGCGGGTACCATTTTCACTGTTGAAATTAGCTTCATCACTACTCCCGCCCCTTAAAGGATCAACATATTTTTTCGAAGAAAGATAGGGTGCTGTCATACCGGTGGCAAGCCCCATATTCGCACCATTGTGCCAAAGCCGGTAATAGTAGCGGCCAGTGACTGATGATTTTATCCAACGCACCATAAATTGAAACGGCATACTCATTACCATTGTTGAATCAAGCGCTTCATCTTTCTGATTCTCGAGATAAATTAGTGCCCTTTTACCTTGCTGAACTCTCTTTGGGGGAGGGTTTGACAATGGAAGGGGAACCGCCGGTTCGCCGGCAGGTTTATTAGCATTCCACCAGGTTGCTGCGGCTGTGTTCCACGCAAAGGAGGTACTTGTTGACGTGGGCATATTGCCAATATACTCGTAAGAAAAAGTCTTATAGTACCGCGAATCATGAACCTTATCACGGAAGTTATCATAAGCAAAATCCGTCGGCTTAAATGTTCCGAACGGGCGACCATAGGCCTGTACACGGGTAACACCGGTTTGATTCGTGTAATCACCTATGTGATAATTACAGGAACGATTACCTCCAAAGCGACCATTCAGGGAAATATTGATATCGAACTGGGCGGCCCATATCACTTCATTATGAGGATTTGTTTCAGAAACTGCAGGATTGAATAAGGTCCAGTAATCAGGTGCCAGGCCCCCGGGTCCACCTTTACCATTTATTACCTCAGTAGCAATGGAGATCACCGAATCAAGATCAGTTGCAACACTTCCTTTGTAAAGCATCTTTAAATGCGTCTCGCTGCTATTTTGAAATCCCGCGGCCTGGGCCCTGTTCAGATAAAGCTTGGCGAGTAAATGACCTGCCGCCCATTTGGTGGCGCGACCCCGGTCCGCGGTTGTCGCCGGAAGATTTTCATACGCATAACGCACATCAGAAATTATCTGCTTATAAATATCCTCGAGCTTTGCTTTCGGAAAATAATAAATGCCATTGTCCTCACGACGCGGGGTAAGCAACAGCGGCACATCTCCCAATTGATTTGAGACGAGGTAATAGGCCCATGCACGCAGGAAAAGTATTTCTGATCTTCTCGCTTTCCTGTACGCTTCATCGCTACCGAATCTTCCCGGTTTGATATTGTCGATGATGTCCAGGGCAAGATTGCAATTATTAATGTGCGGGTATGAGCCCATCGGGGCATAATTCGAGTTAGCCGCACCGAGGAAATTGGTAACATTATTATTTGCAATACTACTCACATTGGTGCCATAGGTGGCAGAAGTCATTTGGGCATTGGCCAGTGCAGAAGACATGTAGGCGTCTGTTTCGGGTTCCATGAGTCGGGCTCCGTTAACTTCCCATTCATGTTTTACACGCGCATATACATATAGCCCATTGATAAGTGAGTTGAGCCCGCTTTCATTATTATAATAATCCTGCGTCAGCGTTGATACCTGCTTTTCTGTAAGAAATTTTTTACACGAACCAAAGGAAACAACCATCAGCATAATCAAACCCGCAATCAGGATATTTTTATTTATGTGCTGTTTCATATAATAATTTTTGTTTTGTATAACCAAAGCATCTTTTTAATGATTAGAACCCAGCTCTTATGCCAAAGACAAAACTCTGGGGAAGAATTGTATTATTGTTTGTACCACCCAATGGATTGGTATTGGTTGAAGCAATGCTCCAGTTTGTATCGTCGTCAGGATTGATACCCCATTTCACTACTTCACCACCAAAAATGAAAGGATTAAGCACCTGGAAATTCAAAACAAGTTCTTTTAGGGTTGCTTTCTGAATCCATTTTTGAGGGAAACTGTAGGACAGCGAAATATTTCTTACTATTCCAAATGAACCATTATTATATTGCATGGCAGCAGTAGTATTTGTGATTCCGGAAGCTGCATTCGGCATCGGCCACCTGCCACCCGGATTATCCCATGACCATACATCATTTTCCACGCGACCATTGGGATTTACACCTCCATATGAATTCGGATATCCCCCAAAATACGTTTGGCCCCAACGGAAGTAAATAAATGAATTTAGTGACCAGTTCTTGTACGTGAATGTGTTGGTAATACCTCCTGTCCACTCGGGACGAACAGTGCCGAGTATTATAAAATCGGAGGCATCAATTTTTTTATCCCCATTCTGATCCACCACCTTTACTGTACCAGGACGGTAATTAGTTCCATTTGCATTGAATGCGGCCATATCCGTGATGTCTTTCGGATCAGCACCCCAGATACCCGCGTTAGCATAATTATAAAAAACCTGAGACGGGTGCCCGATAAATAACCGGTCGGCTACCATATCCTGCTTCCCATTTATCAACTCAACGATCTCTTCGTCGTTCTTGGACCAGTTGACATCAACATCCCAACTAAAGTCTCTTATTTTGACAGGTGTACCGGAGAGAGTGATCTCAACTCCTTTATTCCTTGTTTTGCCGATGTTTTCAAACTTTTGTACATAGCCCGAAACCGCTGGAAGAGTTTTAGGAAAAATAAGATCAGAGGTATTCTGCACGTAATATTCAATTGAACCTGATAAACGATTTTTGAAGAAACCAAAATCAACCCCAA
>DASTIZ010000073.1:0-11311 GCA_035717045.1 Chitinophagaceae bacterium | reverse complement strand
TTATAGTGAGATATGGGTAAATGGAAGGCAAATGGTGGGGTTCGGTCAGAGTGGAAATGGACTGATCAGTGGTTATAACACCAGAAACCGGGTTATACTCACTGACAATGCGAGACCCGGCGAGAATTTCACGATCTATGTATTGGGAGTTAATGGGCCTGTTGGAAAGTTGCCGGATAATTATATATGGGTAAGAAATGCAGTAGTTGATTTTTATACAGACGGTTTACCCATCAACCCGGCATGGAACAACGTTGGAAAAATATATACCATTGATGAAAATCTAAATTCAATCATTGCTCCGGGAACGAAGGTTGAAAAAATAGCTGATGGGTTTTCATTTACCGAAGGGCCGGTTTGGCATCCTGATGGTTATTTATTATTCAGTGATCCCAACACAAACACGATCTATCGGTATGATCCAAAAAATCACAACGTAACCGTCTTCATGAGTCATAGTGGGTATACCGGCGCCGATATTGGCGAATATGGTCAACCTGGTTCAAACGGCCTGGCAATTGATAAAGAAGGAAGATTGATCGTTGCGCAACATGGCAATCGCAGAGTGATACGCCATGAAAAAAAAGGACCGGTAACTATCATATCTGACAACTATGATGGAAAAAAACTAAACAGCCCAAATGACGTTATAGTAAGATCAGACGGTACTGTTTACTTCACGGATCCTCCTTATGGTCTCCCGCATTTTTATGATGATACCAGGAAAGAGACCCCGCACCAGGGAGTTTATATGGTGAAAAATGGTAAAACAATTTTATTGACAACGGATCTGGGCGGGCCAAACGGAATTGCCTTTTCTCCCGATGAAAAGTACTTATATGTTACGAACTGGGATATCAGGGACATTCATCGTACAAAGACACTATGGAGATATGAAGTGCAGGCAGATGGTACGCTAAGAAACGGAAAAGTTTTCTTTGATTGGAATTTAACCGAAGATGATGAAGCTCTTGATGGAATGAAGGTGGACAAAGAAGGAAATTTATATGTGTCAGCTCCGGGTGGCTTATGGATATTGAATGCAGCAGGTAAATTATTAGGCAAGATCGTTACTCCCGAACGGCCGGCCAATATGGCCTGGGGAGATGATGGAAAGACTTTGTATATGACGGCACACACGAGCCTATATAAAATAAGAATAAAATCAGGTGGAAAATTTAGCTGGCAATAATCTTTAAATAATTCAAACAATGAGACGATTCAAGAATATCATAACCGGGTCTGTTTGTCTTATCCTTTTTCAATCCTCTTTCGGGCAGGAGGAGGACAAGAGTTTGCACCTGACGACTGGTGTCGGGGTAAATGAAGTAGCGGGCGAACTGGGGAAAGCGTTTCGCTCTACCATTGCGTTCAATTCAGGATTTGAAAGACCTTTTGGAAAGAAATGGTACGCCCAGCTCGAATTCAATTTTAATTCATTGAGATATGATCAGAAAGTGAAGGACGAAAACTCGCCTTATCTTTTTCAGAATACAAATAGTTCACTATTCATGATCGGTTTGAACTGGGGACGGGACTTCAAATTCAATAATTCACCATGGTTTACCTCAGCTTATCTCGGCAGCGGTTATTTGAATATTGGTAAACCAAGAGTGAACCTGGACGAAATAAACAACATCATCACCCAATCCGTGGTACGGAAAAGTGGAATCATTGGCAGGGCCGGTGGAAGAGTTGGAATAAAAACCAATTCCGCGTTGCTCCAGACATTATATTTTGACGGCTCTTACCTCACCTCTTCCCTGAAAGCTGATGGCAGCGTGTTCAGAAGCATATCAATTTTTGTTGGAATGAAAATGGCGATGAGTAAGGATAGCAGACCCGTTAATACCCAGATGAAAGCAATTCGCAGACTTAAATAAATTGATTGATTAATAAGTCATATGAAGACAGTAATTGTAACGGGTTCATTGGGGAATCTTGGCCTTCCCATCGTACGGAAATTTATTGAGGAGAGCTATAAAGTTGTTGGTACGGTAACGCCAACCGATGATGTTCCGGTTGATCTTCCCGAGAATATGTTTGAGAAAGTGATTGTTGACCTGATGAGTGAAGAGGAATCAGAAAATTTTGTCGCGGGTGTAATTTCCAGGCATCACGCAGTCGATGCTGCTATTCTAACAGTAGGCGGTTTTGCAATGGGTTCTGTCACTGAAACAAAAACAAGTGATGTCAGAAAACAGTACAAATTGAATTTTGAAACAGCTTTTAATATTGCCAGGCCGGTATTTAAGGAAATGTTGAAGCAAAATAGTGGCCGTATTTTCCTCGTAGGATCGCGGCCGGGCCTGGATGCAATGAACGGCAAGGGCATGGTTGCTTATAGCCTGGGCAAATCACTCATTTTTCGGTTGGCAGAGCTTATGAATGATGAAGCAAAGGGTAGCAATGTGGTTACATCGGTTGTGGTTCCCAGCACAATCGATACGCCCCAAAACCGGAAAGCAATGCCTGACATTGATCCTGCAAATTGGGTCAAAGCCGAAGCCATCGCCGACATCATTCATTTCTATTGTACAGATGCAGCTGTCGAATTACGCGAGCCTGTGATCAAGGTGTATCACAAGTCCTGATCTGATGGAAATAATAAGTGACATTGCTTCACTCACCGGGAAGATCAAGGATGCTTTTGATCTTCATAATAAGAAAACCGCTTTTACGGTTGCCATCAGTGGCATTGATGCATCGGGAAAAGGTTATACGGCAAATCTTCTCCAGCAGGACCTGGAAAGCAAAGGCTTTAATGTTGCCAACATCAATATTGATCCGTGGCAAAACCCTATTTCAATACGTTTGCAAAAGGAGAACGCTGCAGAAAACGTTTATGAGAATATTTTCCGGTGGAATGATTTTTTTGAACAATTGATTTTTCCTTTACAGGAAAACAAAAGCATTTACCTGCAAACACACGGTATCCGGTCTGATGCCGATGTTTACTATCCATTAATTTACGATCACAAGAATATTGATATTTTAATGGTTGAAGGCATTCTTCTTTTCAAGAGAAAATATCTTCCCTGCTATGACTTTAGAATATGGATTGATTGCACATTTAAGACAGGATTGGAAAGAGCCATCAAAAGAAATGTTGAGAACCTGACGAAGGAAAGACTAATTTATGATTATGATACTTACTATTATGCCGGGCAGCGATTACATTTCAAAAAAGATCATCCCCAACAGGCCGCAAATATAATTTTCCACAATGATCGGTCAGCATAGCTGCTTCACCATACCAGCATTTTCTTCATCAATACATTCATTTCTCACTGTTTGGTACAAGCCATCACTTTTGCATCCGGATTTCTTAACTGCGTATAAGAAATTCTTTTCATGTTCTGTTTATCAGTATATAAAATGATCCAGTCATCCTGTTGTATCACCTTAGCTTCGATGCTTACTGGTTCTGCAACAATATCCTGCACAGATTCATTGATTTTCTCACCGTTTGGTCCGACGATCAGGTAATAGTTACTTTCTCCTTTTTCATTTTGCACATGGAGTACGGGAGGAATACCGCCCAGGATGCACCGGATAGCGCAATCACGGTGAACCTTGCCTTCTCCCGGCTTCATCACACCAAAATAACATTTGGGATCGACGATCTCACCACGAATCGTCTGAACACCCAAATCCCTTTCGACTACTGAAAAAGTAGATCCCGATCCTATATTAACTACCGGCTTATCATTTTTATCAATTTGTAAAATAGTCTTCCCGTCACCATACAACAAAGTTCCTTTCATTGTTACCTCTCTGCCATTCAATGAAGTTTTCTTTTCGGTCTCAATCTCCAGGATCGCTGTTTCTGCCCCGTGCTTGCCGTAACCAACCAGGGGAATAGTGATGGGCTCGCGGTTCTTATCATATACCTTCAATAAGGGCACAGGCTTATTAAAATAAATGCCTGTGAGCTCGGTCAGTTTCCCATATTCAAACCGGGCAGTCGAAAATTTCTTTTGGTTGGTGGAAAGCAAATACCCAACGATCAGCGCAAGGGGAAAAAGTACAAGCAATACCGTTCTCACCACCCTTGCAATTGACTTAGGCGCTTTTGGCATCCACCCGATATAAAATTCTTGTTGACTCATCAATTAAATAATTAATAATTATTGATTAATAATTATTGCCCCTTGTTGCCCGGTACCCTCTGGATACGGTTTTGGATTAATAAATACTCTCTCCTCATTTATTCTGACATCATACGTATTAACTTTTTCTATAAATGGCGGTGGGGATTGTCCATTATGCGGCAGGTACTGATATCCATGCCAGGGACATGTGATGCAACCGTCTACAATTTTTCCTTCACCCAATGGCCCGCCCTGGTGTTTGCAAACATTATGAATAGCATATAATTTATTCTCATGCTTGTAAACAGCGATTCTCTCCTTATCCACGCAAAATATTTTTGCTCTGGATTCCTCAAATTCGTTTGCATTACATACATATACAAATCCTTCAATTGCGGGATCGAATTTCTGGTTGTCCTTCTTTACTTCTCTCGTACCGGCGATCAAATGCAATGTGACCAGCCACACCGCCCCAAGTGAAATCAAAATCACAAACACAGGATGCGTTTCATATTGTATCACTCCAAGCATCACATGCATGACTATTAATGCATAAGCCAGATACACAAACATGTGCAGCGTTTTCCAGACTTTTGGAGAAAGATTGTGTAACCAGAAATCGTGACTGGTAATAGCCATGAGAAAAAGAATGATCAGGGCAAAAAATCCAAGTGCCTGGAATGGAAATCCTGCCACGGACTTGAAATTTGTGTTAGATGTAAATAAGGAAACAAACGGATTTACATTACTAAGCGAGTGGAACTGTATAATGCTGAATACTCCATGTACCGCAGCGATACAAAACATGGTTACTCCTAAATGCCGGCGGTTATACAATAATGGCAGGAACCTCTTATTGATCCTTGCCAGCGGGCCGATACTTAAAATGATATGCAGTAATAACACAGCAAGCGTAGAGGTAGAACGAATTAAGACTGTTTCAAACGTATAATCAGGATTAAAGACAGCAGTAAGTATAATAAAGACGAGCAGGTACAGCACACAAAAGCCAGCTATGAGCCAGTCATAAAGTTTCTTTTGCCTGTTCCAGCCTACTGCCGCATAACCTACACTCATCTGACGTTAATTTGATTTAATGTGTCAACCGACTTTACCTGATGAATTGTCGTGCCCGAACCTGGAGATTGCAGCAATTCCTGGGTCACCTTATCCGGCACCGCCATCCAGGCAACAATGATTCCCACCGGCAGCAATACTGCCCAGAGAATCCAAATTTGTAAATGCCTTTTGCGAAGAGACCTTATCATTTATTGATTTCTTTTTCGTGAAACGTGAGACGTCAAACGAATTATTGTCTCACGTTTCACTTTTCACATTTGACGGCTTACCGTTTGCTTTCACCCACTTCAACAGCAACGCCGGCCAGAAAACGATTACTCCCGGTATAATAATTATCTTGAATCCGATCGTACCACCATGCGCACCCTTATCAACTTTAGTCAATCCCTTTGTCAAAAACGGAATGACGAACAGTACACCCAGCAGCAGGTAGATCGAAGCGGTTATCAATATAATTTGAACAATCATCATGGTTATCGGGTGAGACGTCAAACGCCTGCATTCCTTCACGTCTCATTTTTCACGTTTGACAATATAGAGTCTTCAACAATCAGCAAGCTATTAAAACCGGCAAATCCATCCGGCTCGCGATAAGGATTGTCAACGTCTTCCATCCACATTTTATCATCGATAAAAAACTTATAAGCATATTTCCCGGCCGGTAACATCGGGATCTCGATCTTCCACAATCCGTTACGGCCCGGCTCCAGCAACAATACATCCTGCGCCCAATGATTAAAACTTCCCGCCACCGAGATTTGCGAAGCACAATCGCTTTGCATATAAAACTCAATTGACTTTTTTGCAGGATTAATGAACGGGGATGCGTTGGCTTTCATGATCACTTCACGTTTCAAAACTTTCAATATTGCCTTTCGCGGCCGAAGGACTCCGAAGCCCTGTCGCTCCGCCGGCATATTATCAATTCTCTTTGCCGTGCTAAAAAGAACGTCACGTACTGCAAAGGGTGTCAGGCGTGGATTTGCTTCCAGCATCTGAGCGATCAGGGAGCAAACGATCGGCGCTGCAAACGATGTTCCATCCACATGCATATAATGCGGCGAAATATATTTACACGTTTGTATGCGACGAACAATAGCTTCACGAATAAAAGTTACATCTTTTGACTGAGATAAATCTTCATCAAGCTTTGTGTAAGTGATCAACTTCGAAACGGCCTTCACCAGCCGATCATCATCTGTCTTTGCCAATCTGTACAATATATCGGCTTCTCTTTGTTCTTTGGTGCCCGGTAAGATTGGCGCTGCGATCCAGATCGCATTTGCCAACAGCTCAGGTTTCATCAAACCATCATCCGTCAAGCCATAGGACGAATGATAAAGTTTCGCTTCATCGTTTAAATCATTGTCATCGTCAAAGCCACCCACTGTAATTACATGAGGCGAGTTGGCAGGAGGTTTAATAATTCCGTACTCATCATTACCCACAGCAGCCACCACTACAATTCCATTCCTGACCAACTCCTCCGCCAACCGATCAACCTCACTGTGTTTATATGATGCAGGTGCATCATCACCCAGACTCATATTAACGATGCGTATATCATACTTTTCAAAATTCTTCAGTACCCATTGCAATGCTTTTACAATGTTTTCTGTGGTGATATGGCCTTCGTTATTCATGGCTTTCACTAACACCAGCTCCGCATTGCTTGCAATTCCCTTATACAACCCATTGCTCAAAAAACCATCCCCGGCGCATACAACAGACGTCATGGTGCCATGCCAGGCGGGCGCACAGGAATTCTCCCCAAAGGGAAGGACTTTCGAAGACGCTGATTGTTTGTTGATGTCGACGATTAGTTTAATCCGATTACCATGTGCTGTTAAATCCGGGTGAGGATAAAATCCACTATCAATAAAACAAATTGTTACTCCCTTGCCGGTAAACCTTGCATCCGCATCCAGTCGAAGTGGCGTCGGAAGAATGATAAAATCATCCGCGCTCTTTATCGGGAAGTAAGGTCCCACTTCCGGAAGCATTCGTTGCTGCATCACCACCTCGGTATGATAATAATCCACGCATCGGCTGCAGGCACCGTCGTTCACGGTCCAGCCAGGATTGCGCTCCTTAATTTTTTGCAGCACAAATTTTTCATTATCGACATGATAACGGTACACTAATTTGTCAACCTGGTCGCCACAGAGAGGACAAACAATATGTTCACGATGAGCCATTCACTGCAAAGAAAAAGACGATCCCGCTTAGCCATTGTCATTCAGATGACGAAGCAGCTGACTGGAAGAAAGATTTTGGTTTGGTAACCGGCTTTTGTACTACTATCACCGCCTGTTGTGTCACTCACTTGTGCGTTTGGTAAGTCTACCCGGCACATAAGGAGAATTTATCTATTTTCATTAACAGTAGGTTAATTTAGGTGTCGGAGGCTTGAAAATTAAGAGAACAGAATTAGATATAAAAACAAATCCTTTAACCTGGGCGCTAAGGGGGTTGACCTGAACCAATTCACAGCGGGCTGCCAAATGCCAGGCTACAGCATGACGGTAAAAAGCCGACCGCCTACCGATGACTATAGCCTTTAACTGCATAAATTTGGTCGTATGAGTAAGCTAATTGAACAGCCTGGTTACTTAAACGATGAAAATTAAGCCAAAAAATGAGGCCAACATTTCAATCCAAACAATCTGTTATCATCAACGCCCCAGTTGAAAAAGTATGGGAATATAACCAGGACCTTTCAAGAATAGCTGACTATCATCCACGGGTAAATAAAGTTGACCTTATTTCAGGAAGACAATTTCGGGACGCGGGTGTTGCCTATCAGTGTCATTTGAAAGACGGGAAAAATACCTGCATAGAAAAGGACATTGAAATTGTTCCCATGAAAAAAATTGTGACAGTCTTTACATCCGACACAATGGGTCTGACAAAATTGTTGCCCGACTATGTTGTTGAATCGACCTTGACAAAGATTGATGATGAGATAACCAAGGTGGAGATTTCACATTTTTATTCGACCTCAAAACTTAAGGTTTGGTTACTAAACTTTATTATCAAACCCAAAATTGCCCGGGAGACAACAGACACCTTGAACGCAATGAAAAAAAAAATCGAAAGTGGATATTAAAGATTTATTCAGGTAACGAAGTAAAATGTTAATGCTTGAGCATTATTACATTCGCCCGATTGAAAACATTTACAACAATGGAAGGCCTGAGCCTTGCGTCAGGTTGAGAACAGGGGTCAGCTGCTATCAGATCAATAGAATAATGCTGCATAGCTCCTGGCAAATGATTGCCATGGTGCACTATCTCTTACCTGCCATAACAACGCACCAACCAACAAGACTATGAACACAACGAGGAATGGCTTGTAGTTCTTCTTCCTGTAAATGTCAAAACCCAATAAGAATCCAACTATGGCCAGGTCGAGCACATCAGTTATCGTCAATGCGTGTGGAAGCCCTATATCAAAACTACTGATGAGCCCACGGCCAACGCCGGGCCCTATAGCCAATATACCGGTAGCGATCATATATCGCATGTGTGAAGCAGGATCTTTTCTATAGAACATAGCCAGCGCCCAGAAAATGGCGAATGATAGAAATCCTCTGATATCCAACACCATTATCCCCAGGATTTCCTGCTGAGGGATGATCCCCGCTGATCGCTCATATGATCCCTTCCCAATGAGAAAGAGCGATATAATGATCAGTGGTCCCAGTACAAAAGATGCTTTACCAATTGTTCTGTGAAGTCGTGCCCTCCCTGTTTTGATAAGCACAGGTTGTACGATCAGCAAAACCAACCATATCATCAACAACGCTCCGTGTACGTGGATGGTAGTGGTTTTGTTTGTGAAATTTGGAAATTCACGTGTGTAAGTTTGATAAAATCCCCACTGCACTCCGATCATAATTAGGATAATGAAGATGGCGGTGTTGCGGTATACGTTGAGCATGGCTTGTTTTTTAAAATTATTGAAGATAACCAAAATTGACCTGCCCCCTGGAATTTTAAGAGTGGGTAATATTTACTGTAATTGAAGGGGTCAACTCAAAACCCGAACAATAAAATACAAAGGATCTATAATACACATATGCTTAGCCAAAGCCTGCGACATGTGTGCCCCGTAGATAAATAAAAATATATTTTTGCATTGCGGCCAGGCTGGAACTTTACTAAATCAAACGGCCGGTAGCAAGCCGTGGTCGTTGTGCATCATGCTATCAAACACCCTGACAATTTGATTAACTAACCAGGCACCCAAATGGCAGAAGGCAAGAATACCTCTGACGAATCATTAGAGAATGCGCCACATGCCGGATTGGATAAACGACCGGAAGATAAAGTCTCTTCTATCGACGCAAAAAGTGTACATCCAAAACAAGAAACTCAAAACATGGAGACCCATGTCCCACACCTGCATCGTGATCCCGGAAAAAAATTCTGGCATTACATCTATGAATTTTTAATGTTGTTCCTTGCTGTGTTCTGCGGATTCCTCGCTGAAAACCAAAGAGAGCACATTGTGGAGGATCAGCGGGAAAAAAAATTTGCGAGACGGCTGCTATCCGATCTTCGCCAGGATTCGATATTCTTTGAAACCAGGATCAGGCAGCTTGAAGCAAGACAAAAAGCCCATACGCGGTTTCTGGAAATCATGACCAGCCCCATACGGGCTACTGACTCGGCAGTGATGAGGGGATTTGTTCCGTTGCTGGCGGGAACCAGTAATGACTTCACCACAGCGACATACAACCAGATGAAAACTTCAGGGACCTTACGCTATATAGACAATGATAACCTTACTACATCATTGCAGAAATATTATGACGTTCTTTTGGCAAGAGCATCCCACGATTCCGAGGGGGCTAATAAATTCTTTACGGACTATATTATTTCTTATATGATGAAGCACTTTCGGTTCCAGGACTTCAAGCCAAGCGATGGCTCGGTGATGCATATAAAACTTCTCAACCGTTCAGTTGAGTCAGACCAGGAGTTGATCAATCTTATGGGTGTATGGTCCGCCAATTGCGATACGCAGCTCGATTTGCAAAGGCCGGCCCAGAAACAAATGTTGGAGTTAATTAACCTGATCAAAAAAGAATATCATCTCGGGTAGAAAATTTAATGAAGTATCATACAAGAAAACAACGATGCCAATTTTTGAAACCCTTCCTGGTCCTGCTGTTGTTGGTTCCTGTCTCTATTTAAAATAAATATTGCTGAAGCAGATAAATACCTGCGCCTGAAAAATATCCGATCAATGCAAGAAGGCTGATTCTCTTTAAATACCAGAAGAAACTAATCTTTTCCAAACCCATCGCTGCCACACCTGCCGCCGAACCAATAATCAGTACACTTCCACCGGTTCCTGTTGCATAAGCCAGGAACTCCCAAAAAGAATGGTCGGTTGGATACTGATTCAGATCATACATACCCTGTACACCCGCCACTAAAGGGACATTATCTACTATAGCCGACAAAAGACCAGTAGAAAGGATGATGATATTTTCATTGGGAATAGTCGCTGACATCCATTCGGCGGCAGCATTCAATACACCGGTAGACTGTAACGAGGCAACTGCCAGTAATATTCCAAGGAAGAAAAGGATACTTGGGGAATCAATTTTTCGAAGCGCATGTGTCACCGATAAAATGCCCTTTTCTTGTTCATCTTTATCTCCGTGCATAATTTCCGTAATGATCCAAAGCACCCCCAGGCCAATTATGATACCCATATAAGGCGGCAAATGGGTTATTGTTTTGAATACGGGCACCAATAGAAGAATTAACAACCCTGTGCCCAATACGATGTATTGCTGCCGTACGGAAAGTTCCGGCAGTTTTTCATTTTCATATTGTACAGGTCTTGAGACCCTGCCTTTCATCTTTACTGAGACGATCACTAATGGTATAATAAGACAAACCAGGCTAGGTAAGAACAGTTTTAGAACAATATTGCCTGCCGTTATCTGGCCCCCTATCCATAGCATAGTTGTGGTAACATCCCCTATTGGCGACCAGGCGCCTCCGGCATTAGATGCGACAACTATAATACCCGTAAACAATAACCGGTCATTATAGTCATCAATCAATTTCCGGGTCAAAGAAACCATAACGATAGTTGTGGTAAGGTTATCAATGATC
>DASTIZ010000072.1:0-11413 GCA_035717045.1 Chitinophagaceae bacterium | reverse complement strand
GAAATTTTCTCAACCTGGCGAGCCAACTCAGTTAGCTAGTGGTTTGGAGGTTAGTTTTGGGAGCACAACGGGACCAAACGGTGATCTGTATGTGCCTGACGCCCTTTCAGGTGAAATTTATCGCATTGATACAAAGACCGGCGACCGTAGCCTATTTGCAAGCGGATTGCCGCAAATGATACCGGAAGTTGGTATAGGCGGCATCATGGATGTCGCATTCATCGGAAAAACAGCTTATGCACTTGTAACCCTTGTAGACGATCCAATCGGCTTCCCTACCGGCCAGGTGAATGGTATTTATCGCATCGATGGTCCTGACAGTTACACCATTATTGCCGACATCGGCGCGTATAATTTTGCGCATCAGCCTACCGAATTTCCGATCGACGTTTTTACCGGCGTACAATATTCATTCGAACCTTACCGTGGAGGGTTTATAGTAACCGATGGCCACTTCAACCGGATATTCAACGTTACACTTGACGGCGATGTGACACCGGTGAGGCAATTCGGTAACATTGTACCCACAGGCCTGGCTATAAAAGGTAATCAGATTTTCTTTTCAGAAGCCGGTCCGGTTCCTCACGATCCAGCAGATGGAAAGGTTGTGTCATTCAGCAGTAATTCCCCCGGAACTACGAATATTGCTTCTGGCGCTCCGCTGCTTGTTGATGTAGAATTTGGCAGAGGCCAGACGATGTTTGCTCTTTCCCAGGGAGATTTCGGTGGCGACCCGGCGGGATCACCGGCGCTCCCTAATACTGGTTCATTGCTGAGGGTAAACTCAGATGGTACGGTAAGTATAGTTGCAGATGAACTTGACCGGCCAACTTCACTTGAAATTATCGGTAACACAGCGTACATCATCACCATCACCGGTGAAGTATGGACGGTAGATAATATTGCCAACCCGCCCTTCGGTTCCAATTAATGTGTTTAATTCTACTGCAATTCAAAAAAGGCCGGAAGCACCGGCCTTATTTCAATTAAACACGCCTGCCCCAGGCGCAAGGCATAGGATTATTTTATTCCTCATGCAATTTGCTTCTTATCATTTTTATTCTCGCTCTGATGGATGGAATATTCTCTTTTTCCAATTCAAGCAAAATCAGATTAAAATCTCCCAGCAGACTCTGATCCTGGCTTAACAAATCAAAGAGAGCTTGCAACGAATTAACTCTCACAATCCGGGAATTAGTCTTGTCCTTTACCCACTTCGCTAAAATATTCCAGGAACTTTCAAATTCACTTCGGTCTAAGCGAAGGCGTGAAAGAAGTTGCGCCAAATGCCACATAAGTTCTTTGTTTTTTGCCTTGCCGGATAGTGAAATAATTTCTTGTGCATGATTCTTGAGGTATTCAGGTTTTGTCAAAGTAATTTTTTCGATAGCATCGGCTGCCCGCATAACGACAATACGGTCGTGGTGAAAGAGATAACCAAAAAGTTCGTCAAAATCGCACTGGCTTTTTATTTTTGAAACAACCGAACCAGATCTCCCAATTGAACGAAGGTCGCCTCCAGATAATAATTTTTCCAGGTCAAACATTCAGGTTAAATTTTTATTCCTTTTTTCTTCGCATTACATTTTTCGTTTTTGTTCTTTTGTATTTACGAACTATAATGAATATATTAGGCTCATTAAGCCAGATCCGCAATCTACCCGAATCTATAGCATTGTAATCAAAACTAATAAGCCATGGGAATGGGGGCAACCTAAGATCAATTATAAATCATGCCTGGAATAGTAACGAAAATCAAAAATTACATTTTCTTCCTTTTTAGAACCGCCAGTTATTATAAACTATCAAATAAAAAAAAGTATGCTATCGTAAATGTCGATTCACAATTGGCGAATTACGACATGGGTAGGTTTTCATTCATTTTATGCAGATATTTCCAATATGCGGGGTTCAATATCATTTTGAAAACAAATAGATACTATTTCAGAATAATCAGCAAATACAAAAGACATTTGTTGAAAGAAAAATACCTACTTGTAAAAAACTGTTCGACTCCAACCAATACCGTCGTTTTAGCCGTTCCAAATCAACATAATAAAACTATTTCGCTAACCTATGGATATAAAGTTTTGGAAAAAAGCCGATACGATTGCATAGCGCCTTTTACATTACACCCCAACTTTCATCAATCTTATCCATCAGAATCAACCTTCTCAGAATACAGGAGCTCGAAAAGAAGAATACAGGTTCTTTTTGCCGGAAATACCGACATCAATAAATATAACAGAAGAGAATTAATAGATGAGTTTAATGTGCTGACGAGGGTCCAGGTAATTGATTTTATTAAGAATAAATATAAAGATGGAAAAAACCTAAGCCTGGTCTCTGATAAAAACGTTTTTTTTGAGATGTTTACAGGTAATTCAAAACTTACTCCTCTGATAATTAGCGAGGCCAAATGTGATCATAAAGATTGGCTGCAAATTGTTAGTAACGCAACTTTTTTTCTTTGTCCCCCAGGTGTTTACATGCCGTGGTGCCATAATCTTATAGAAGCAATGGCAGTTGGAACAATACCTATATTACAGTATGCGGACTTAATGGTTCCCCGGTTAAAACATCTGGAAAATTGCCTGACGTTTTCAAATTTTGAAGATTTGCAACAGGCTATTGACCTCGCCTTAATGTTAGATGAGGGGGAAGTGACAAGAATGAAAGCCAATGTGATTCAATACTATCAAAATTATTTATCTATTGAAAGCATCGTAGAAACAATCAAAAATTTTACCGTATCAGATAAATCAGAAACAACAGTCGCCATCCCGTTTTTACCCCAGGAAAAAATGCGTCCAATAGTTAACTTGATGAAATGATATAAAAGTATGAATAGATTCCTGACCAGAGTGAAGAGGGTATTAAAAAGATACATCAATAAAGGAAAATCTGTGATCACCTACCCTTCTGACCGGTACGCGTACCTGAAAAAGACGGTCAAAAAATTTACACCAAAGGACGGGAATTATGCAATCGTAAACCTCGATCGGCAATTGAGGTTCGACGACCAGTGCAGATACCTTTATATGATTGGTATGTACCTCGAAAGTTCAGGTTTCAAAGTAATTATCAAGACTACCGTTGAGGATTACACAGGTATCCGGAAATATCGTTTTCAAAAATTCATTTGGAAGGAAAATTACATTTTTGTAAGAAAATCTTCTACTCCTAAGAATACAATAACGTTGGTGCAACCGAATTCTCCGGATCGTGTGATTCATCTCTCCTATGGTTTCAGTTTGCTCCGCGACGGTCAGTTTGACTGCATGGCACCTTATCCCATGTATCCTTCTCAACTTAAGTATCATTCTGATCCATCCTTTCGCTCAGAATTGCAAAACTCCACCCGGAGAATTAAGGTTCTATTTTCCGGCAAGACTACAAACGATTTGTATGCAAGTGAAAGAGTGAAGAAATTTTTCAATGTGCATTCCAGACTCGAAGTGGTCGATTTTATCCTCACTCATTTCCGGCACTGCGCCAGATCATTGAAGAATGAAGCCGACAGATTAATCTTAAAGCAATTATTAGAATCCGATGACTATTCTAATGACATTACCATCAGTGAAATTAAATCTGATGAAGAGGATTGGTTAAAGATCCTGTCAAAGACCGACTTTTTTATTTGCCCGCCGGGAGCAACGATGCCGTGGTGTCACAATTGCGTGGAAGCAATTTCAGTTGGCGCCATTCCTATATTGGAATATGCCGATTTATTTCAACCGGCATTGCAGCATATGAACAATTGTTTAACCTTCAAAAATTCTGATGAGCTGGCATCAGCGATTAATACCGCATTGGCGATGGGCGCTGAAGAAATAGAGGAATTGCGAAAGAATGTACTGGATTATTACAATAATTATTTGTCTATCGAGTCCATACAAAACAGGATTCACACGTTTGCCAAATCCAGCATTGAAGAAGTAAAAGTTGCCATCCCTTTTGTGCCCACCTATAAGGAAAGGGCCTCCATCCCTGTCAGGGTAAAATTGCGCTAAACTCATTGCGCTCCTATAAGGCAGGCGTATTAAAATTCTGTAATCAGGGCCGTTCCATTATCGATCGATAACAGGTTTTAACGCTCTACATTGACAATAAACCGTTGTCTGTTGACGAGCGGTTCTTCCGCACTTGCATAGAAGCTATTTTTGATACTTCTTCCTCAACCAATAAAATCATTAACAAATGAAACAGTCATTCTATGCCATTGGCATGCTCATGCTTATTGTGTCTGGCCAGGCGTCAGCTCAAACATCAGAAACTTCTCTTCTCAGGAGTTCCGCACTTAGTAGTTCATTTTTGTCAGGCAATGCCGCTCCGGTAGCCATAGCCATAATATCTGCTACTGCATTGGAAAGGTTTCGGAAAGATTATAAAAATGCAAAGGATGTTCAGTGGGCTGAAGTACCAAATGGCTACAGGGCGTACTTCCTGCAGGATGCCGTGCTTACCGTTGTTGATTATACAAAAAAGGGAAAATTATATAGTGTTATTCGTTACGGCGAACACTTGCTTTCACCTTATATTAAAATGAAGCTTGAGAAAACATTCGATGGACTGCACATCAGGGAGGTGACAGAGGTGAAGATTGCTGATTTTGCTACCAAAGCTTATGTTGTTTTGCTAGACGACAAGTTGTCGCTTAAGACAGTGCATATTATCGAAGACGAAATAAGCGTGATATATGAGATAAAGAAGTGACCCGGATCTGGAATACTCGGATAGCCGGGTTGTGCTCCATAACTTAATAGCTGGTCCTATCAATACTTTAATACATTATCGAGACCTGGTCTTTTTCAACGACGAAGGTTTCGATTTTGGTTTTTTTATTTGTTGCTTCTGATCTTCACTTACCCGGTACTTCACTATTTTCCTGATCAATGTAAGAGGCAACCGCTTGTTGTGCGGAAACTGGATCGTGCCTTTGCCTGAAGTGTAATACGGCTTGAAGTCTTCTTCCCATTCTTTTCCTTTAGGCACAGGATAAATGGAAATATGATCCTTGAAGGCTGCGTAATAAACCACCATCTTGTTCATCCGAAACGCAGGAATGTTGTAACTGATCACTTCTTTCAATTGCGGTGCAACCTCCCGTATTGTCTTTCTCACTACGTCTAACCTTTCCCGCACTTCCTTCGAAAATGAAGCATGATATTCGTCTATGGTTGAAAATTTTTCGCGCGCCATGCCCTGCAGGGATTTTTTCTTAAATAGTGCTTATACACCTGAATGTCTTTTTTCGTACAGCTAAGTGAAAAAAACATTGCAGCTAATTTCAAAACGCATTTCATAAAAAGGAATCAAATGATAAAGGTACCAGCCTCAATTCGCAAAGAAGATGATATTGATCATGGAAATCAATATTATTGTTATAAAAGCGGTAAAGTCGCGCGTATGGCGGGGAAGATTGAAGTATGCAGTTATGTAAATAATTAACGGAGGAACAACTACTCGAAACTTCCGGCGTATGGAATCAGCCTGGAAAATTCTGCTCCATTGAATATCCTGGCAAGACTCATGTCAGTTGTCTTTGCAAATTCATCAAAATGCATCTTAGTCACGATCCGCCAGAAATTTTTTGTCTTAAGGTGAGCATAATCCCTGTCTTGCACAAACAATCCGTAAACTGGTTCTCTTTTTTTGAAACTTATCTTCACATATGTGGGTTGCTTTTTGGGTAGTCCCCAGATAAACTTCTCAATATCCTGTATGTTCATTGAATTTTTTTTAAAAAAGGCAGCAGGTAACCCGGTGAAGGTAAGTGAAAGAAAGGGGAATACGTAATAAAACAGAGAAATTTGCAAATTAAATGTATATTTGCTCTTTATCACCCCGCATCAGTAATCGTTAATTATCCTGCTCCGCATCTTAGTTAGTTCTTGCTTCTGCAAAAATATTTCATCGTTGCACCCACATCGCTTCATCAATTTAAAATAAAATAAAAACGAGTATGAACATTTATGTATCCAACCTGGGATCTGATATCCAGGATGATGACCTGAAAAAATTATTTACAGCATTCGGAGAGGTTTCCTCTTCAAAAATTATTAACGACAGGGAAACAGGCAGGTCGCGTGGCTTCGGATTTGTAGAGATGCCTGACGACAATTCAGCCAAAAATGCTATAGAGCAACTCAACGGCGCTTCAGTGAAAGGGAAAACGGTGAGCGTTGTTGAAGCGCGTCCGAAAGACGATTCCACAAGATCAGCCAACCGCTCCGGGTTCAGCAAGAATAACAAATGGTAAAATTAAAAGCTCCTGCAGGAGCTTTTTCTCTAAAGACAATGCTATGGCACGATCCAAACAAACTTATCAGAAGAGAGAAAAAGAAGTAAAAAGAATTAAGCAGCGAAAAGAAAAGGAAGAGCGCGCTGAACAAAGAAAAGCAAATAAGAACAAAGGAAAATCTCTGGAAGAGATGATGGTTTATCTTGATGAAAATGGTAATCTTACTGCCAGCAAACCACTCAATTGATCGAGTTCGGTAATTTTTCCCAGTGAAAAAGAATCTTTTCCAACACTTTAATTGAGGAGTGCAATCTTCTAACCTTGTTGATCGATGTGCCCGTTAATAATTCATGGTCCAATTCGGTGCGCAGAATATCAAGTTTAATTTTAACATTAACAATTTCGTACATGGAGATTTTGTTTAACGCTCTCAAGGTCTACGCTACAACTAACGGTGCGGCTGTAAGGAGTTAACACAAGGTACCGTTTATTTCCCAATACTTCGTGGCCGCAATCTTCAACGCTACCATTCAGATCAATCTGCAGGTTTCTTCTCGAAAACTATACGGTAATGTCCCATAATCTCACGCTCCAGGCAGACCATAAGTGGACTGATCCGGAACACATTCACCAGGTGCCTTAGTCTGTTACTTTTCAAGGAATCAAATAAGAACTTGAGGTACAACGCATATTTTCTAAAACTGAATCTGCGAAGCATTTTTCTCCATACCCTTATTGTTTCAATATAATCAAGCCTGCCACTGCTGATATTGATTAGCTTGAAATATGGCTCTGCACATTTAACGATCATATCCGACCCATATGGCAGCCACGATCCGGGGAGATGCTGCCTGCATAATGCAAGAATATAGGCATCGGAATTTTTATCTGCATTGATATCTATTTCTTCAAGCGGAATCATATTTTTTTCAAACGACATGGTCTGCAAATAAAACCTACCCCCCGGAGGCAAAATATTGGATACCGTCTTAAAAAAATCGTTGTATACCTGCTCCTGCTTTCCCTCCTTATATTCTTCTATTGAACAAAAATGCTCGAATGCACCTACAGAAACTACCGAATCGAAAATTCCATAATCCTCGGGCTGCACACTTCTAACATCCTTGATATATACCTCAAAACCATTTTTTTTGCAGGCGTTATACTGTCCGTCTGATAAAGTAAGACCAACAGCTTTAACTCCTTTCCTGGAAATATAATTTAAAAAAGGTCCCCAGCCACTTCCCATATCGAGGACCCTCTGACCCTTTTTGATATTGAGCTCGCGCTCCATAAACTCATGCTTGGCCCTTTGTGCTTCGTTGAGAGTCATTGAAAAATCGCCGTTATACATTGCTGCACTGAAGTCAGCCGTTTCACCGATACTCATTCTGAAAATGCGATCGAGCGTAGTGTAGGTGAAATCAATATCCTGCTTTCCTGCCATACCCCAAATTACTATTTTCAGAGAATCTAATTACTATTAACAGCGATATGCCGGTAGAATTTTATTGCCTGGCCACGATCTTTACTATCCTATATATTTCGATATCTCTGGGCGCAGAAGTTAATTTCTGAAGTTCACTAAGCCCCTCATTTGGCATCTTCGAGTCTTGTGAAAAGTAAGGCATAAGTGCATCGTTGAATGTCATGAAAAGATCAACTGAAATAGTGGATACCCTGTCTTTTCCCGCTGACGGTGACAATACGATTTGATTTCCCCATGCCACTTGTTTTGTGCGTGTTGTTTCCATTTCATCTTTAATGAAGGGCTGCCAGAATTTGTTTTCAAGAGCAATAAATCCTTGTGGATCGGTGGCGTGATGATAATTAATCACAACGAATTTTGCTTCATCTCCTTTTTTAACTTTTGAAGACTGTTGCCAGCTTTGAGGACTGGTGTATAAAACCTGTGATACTTCTGTAAAGGAATTCGTTTCCATTTTTGACATTGGAATACCTGGGAATGTCTTTGTGGCATCCCACATTTCACCTTTCATTGCTTCGTCGATGTCCTTAAAAGAATTTACAAAAAGATAATTTGCATCGCTGGAATTGCCCCCGCTTACTCTTTCAAATAATCCCCAAAATTCCAATTTACCGTTGTCGATTCCCTTCTGGGCAACTTTACTCCAGTAGGTGGTTTCTCTTTTAAGAAATTCATCCACTTTAGCAGACGGAACTTTCCTATATTGATAAAACATGACCTCCTGGGCAGATAATTGTTGCGGAAGAAAAAATGCGAATAGCAGAAGCACAATTGCAGATCCAAAAACAAGATTTGAACTTTTCATGATGAACTTATGTTAATGTTAAGAGTTGACGACTTAAGTATAAATCGTCTTCATTTTGACTGACCAGTCAAGATTCAGATAGCCGAAACGGATGTGTTAACTGGAAATAATTTAGATAGGAGTTCGAAGGAACTGTGCAAGTTAGTGATAGTTTTCTGATTTGCGGGTTTTATTACTATTTGCAGGCAAATGGAAGACACAATACGATTCTCAATTCGCTTTTAACTTTTACATCTGATGAGATTCTTTCTTTTTCCCTGTTTGGTCTAATGCAGAACGAAGACCTTTGGCTAACTGTTCAGCATTTCCAATGCCCCAATAGTGCAAAAAGAAAATTCTTGGCTGCTCATGTACCATGTGATTGTGAACTGCAACCACTTCAATACCATTCTCAATAAGAGACTTTATTACCGGTGCCACCTCGTTTTGAAGCATTGTGAAATCACCTGCAACAGCAGCTTTTTCCGGCGTGCCCTGAAAAGCAGCCCATGTATTAAAGCCTAAAAAAGCAGAAACAGGCACACCGTGCTCCATCAATTTAATATCAGGCCTTCCAATAGTGTATTTGTATACTCCTTTACTCATTTCAGCCTTGTACCCAATAATTTCATCAAGCCTTTTAGTATCTAAAGTATTTGGAACCGTTTCATTGGACGAGCTTCCTTTGGATGGATCATTGCCTCTTACCTCTTTTACTTTATCCAATACTGCTTTGGCTTTCTGAGCCATTTGTTCTGTATTGCCATTTCCATCAATGTGCATATACATAACATTAGGATGATTTCGTACAAAGTGATTATGAATAGCCGTTATAGTTAATCCTTGCCGGATCACTTCCTGCTGAACAGGCTTCAGGTCGGTTTCAGTGATAATTATGTCGCCCATCATCATTGCTCCGTCTTTGGTTGGAGTAAAAGCCACCCAGGTGCCCAAACCCATAGCCGGAATTATTTTAAAGCTATCGACGAATATGTCTAAATCGTTTTGTGGGATTGTTATCTTATACTCGCCTGCATTTACTTTACCTTTTATACCGATCACTCGCTCAATCGTCAGGGTATCCAAAGCATTTTTCGTTTGTTTGTTCTGGGCCAAACCAACCTTGCAAAATAACACCAGGGCGATTACACAAAAACAATTCCAGGCGGTCTTTTTTATTTTCACTTTGCTTTCCATCGTCTGTCAATTTGAATGTTGAAAATGAAATTAAATATGAAGTTATTTGAAAAACGTAATAATGAGTCCGAATTTAGTGTTACAATATGCAATATGAAGTGGATTACCCGGGAAAGACCAAAGATTGACCGTATCGCCTGTCCCTGGCTGATTAAAAATTTTGTGGATCGTGAAGCGGAATTTATTTATGTGCCATCCGATAACGTAAAACAGCAGGCAATTGCGCTGGGTGCAATTCCGTTCGATATACCGGACGTAGAGTATTCCCATCATAACGACAAATGCACCTTCGATTACATTATTGAAAAACATTCCCTCAACGACCCGGCATTACAAACTTTAGCGCTTATCGTGAGAGGTGCAGACACCGACCGTCATGATATTGCAAGCCAGGCATCGGGTTTATGGGCGATATCTGCCGGCTTGGCTTACAATGTGAAAGACGACTATGACCTATTGCAAAAAGGATTGATGATTTATGATGCGCTGTATAGCTGGGCAAAACATCTGCAAAAAGAAAAACACACTCAAAATCCGATAGACAATATATTTTCTGACGTATATAACAGGTTTATCAAACAGAAGTCCTCAAAGAAAAAAATACCTGATTGGGTAAAAGAGTTAAAACAAATTATACAGGACCAGGTTGATAGCCACCTGAATCTCACAGAACTTTCCAGAAGTCTCGACATTAACCCATCTTACTTATCCCGGGAATTTTCAAAACACTTTGGAAACTTATCGTTCGGCGAGTATATAAGAAAACTGCGGATAGAAAAAGCAATGGAGTTAATGAGAGATCAAAAATACTCCTTAACAGAAATAGCTTATCTGACGGGCTTTTCGGACCAAAGTCATTTCACCCGGATTTTCAAAAAGCATACCGGTCAAAAACCTACTGCCTACAGGAAAAATTTGACCAAAAAGTAAAAACCTGATCTAAGTAATTCACGAAAAAAGTCCGACTAAAAAGTAACCGCTGTACTAAAAGTAATCATCATTCTATTTACGGTTTTTCCATCTCCATAATATTGCGGTAACAATTATTACTCATGAAGTGGATAACCCGGGAACGGCCAAAAATTGACCGGATTGCTTGTCCATGGCTTATAAAGCACTTTGTTGACAAAGAAGCTGATTTCATCTTCGTTCCAAAAGAGCAGGTGTTTGAAAAAGCCACCGAACTTAACGCAATACCTTATGACATTCCTGGCGCAGAATATTCTCATTATGCAGACGAATGCACCTTCGATTTCATTATCAGGAAACATAAGTTGGATGATCCTGCATTATTTCAATTGGCATTGATCGTTCGCGGGGCAGATACAGACAGGTTTGATATTGCACCGCAAGCGGCTGGCCTTTGGGCAATATCAGCCGGGCTATCATACAACTATAAAAATGATCATGAAATGCTTAAAGTTGGAATGGACATCTATAATGCGTTGTATAGCTGGGCCAAATTTGTTCAAGACGAAAAACACACATGGCAAACGACTTCCCGGTAACAGCAGTGCACGAAACCCGACCAGCCTATACTTTAAGGCAAATGGTAAAGTATTTCTTTAAGTTGGGCTACGCAGGCTTTGGCGGTCCTGTTGCGTTAATAGGGTATATGCATCGTGATCTGGTGGAAGAAAGAAAATGGATCACTGAAGAAGAATATAAGGATGGCCTCGCATTGGCCCAACTTGCTCCC
>DASTIZ010000071.1:0-16548 GCA_035717045.1 Chitinophagaceae bacterium | reverse complement strand
TTATTTAGCAAGAAATAATATGGAATGGTATGACGGCGGTGTACGACAAAAACCGGGGCCGGGTAATGCTCTCGGTAAAGTCAAATTCTTGTTCCCGAACAATTACAATATTTATTTGCATGACACTCCGTCAAAAGGCTTATTTAGTGAGCAACGAAGAACTTTTAGCCATGGTTGTATACGGGTAAGCGAGCCGACAAAACTGGCTCAATTTGTATTACGTAATGATACAAACTGGGATTCTGTAAAGATTGTAAAAGCAATGAATGCGGGTAAAGAGCAATTCTATAGCATTAAGGAGCCTATTCCTGTTTATATAGTATATTTTACAGCTTGGGTGGACAGGGATGGAAAATTAAATTTTCGGGATGATGTCTACGGCCATGATCAAAGAATGAAGACACGCCTGTTCGCAAGGTAACACAAGCAGAGGCGCTGTGAAGTACTCAACCATTGGAATAACAAAAAATATTACCCGCACTCACGATCCTGGTCCTTTAAGAATTGGTATTTGAAGTAAAAAACAAAAGAGCTAATTGCAGCTCTTTCGTTCAAACCTCACTCAGCCTTTAACGAATCGCCTGAATCCAACAAGAAACATCAAACCTGTGACGCCTAAGGTGGCGTACAAAATTCCTCTCTCCTTCTTTGGTGTGTTTTTCACCTGTGGTGCAACAGACGCATAAGAAGCCTCTTCGGGGATATACTTGTCTTCGGGTTGTTCAGTTACGACATCCCAATCATTGTAATCCTTACCCGTGAGATAACTGAGCATTTCCAACTCATCGGCACGGCGTTGCTTTAATTCTTTTAAGTATTTCTTTCCCGCATCGCAATTGAAATCGCCTGTTGCCGGATGTGTGATCACATATCTTGCCTGGTAATTATCGGTGTTTGGTGTAACCTGGAACACCAGGTCTTGCGGAAATGATTTACGATTATAACGGACATGCAATCTTGTGAAATAGACATTATCTGAGTAATCATCATCATCATAGACGTCATCATAGTCTGCCCAATTGCGGTTGATCCACCACACGCCGGCTTGTACCAGGTCCTGTACCGAAGGAGCGGTTGCCACACAGGGATCGCATTTCACAAAATTCTTTGGACTTACATCCCAGGCATATTCAAGCATGGCAAGTGCTTTACCTTCTTTGTTCCATTGGTTCTGGAAAAGATTAGCATAGAAATTGGCGAAATTATTCTTTACAAAAAGTGGTATATTTTTTCCGGTTGGCAGGGACACTGTCCGGTAATTTGTCGTCTCGATTCTGCCTTTCTTTGTAAATGCATACACGATCATGTCCTGGTCACCATCGGCATTGGCCATACCCAAACGAATAGGAAGCATAAATTTGGGTGAAGAGAAACTGATCTGTATGGGACGCAAAAACTTTCCCGGTAATTTTTTCTTTTCTTGTTCATTCACTTTTACTACAAAGAATTTGAGGTTGCTTTTAATATAAGGTTCTAACACTTCCTCGGCTCCATTCGGGATCTTGTACCCATTGTCATCAAGCCAGGTGCGCAGGCCCGCGCTTTCTCTGGCCGAAAGAATCAGGATATCATATTCTCCAACAAGATATTTTGCTTCAACTTTTACACCGAGGTCTTTTTTCTTAATTCCTATGCCCGTCACCACGACTTCATTCATCGACGACATGGGAGCTTTTTCAAGGCGGTCATATTGATACTTCGCGCAAGGATTTTGGTCATAATATTCAACCAGCCTGGGCTTACTATATTCGTTTAAAGTGTTGAAGATGGCCTGGTCCACAACTTTTATGTCTTTCTTCTGTAGTACCACAGGTACCGGAACCACCATGGCAAAATCTTTTAAATTCCCTGTAAAATCATTATACATCGTGATCACATTTCTGTTGCCATCCCTTACCAGGATCACCTGTGAAGTTTTGTTCTTTAACGTACCGTCTGCTTTGCTTACATAGAATCCGCAAAAAGCTACGGCTTCGTGTGTTATCATAGAAATGAACAGTAAGAAAGCAGTTCCTTTTTTCATAATTGGGTTCATGATTATTTGTTTTAGCTTATGAATAAAATTGAATTGAATGATTGAGGAAGTCCAATGAAATTCCTTTGCTTTAAAAAGTTTGTCAAACATTGGGACCAGCGGAGCTGCCGCAACAAGTACCCAGATGATCGTATTGTATTTCCATTTAAACGCAGCGAGGTAAAATGAAACTACCGCAATCAGAATTGCCCAAACTATTCTTGCTACGGGGTGATTTGGAGAGGTTCGCGGATCACTGATCATAAAAAATGTGAACAGCAATAAGCTACCGGTACTTATTGAATGAATGAAATGATCCGTCGGCCAGCCTAACACATAAACCTGACGCCAGTAAAGTAAACCCACAAATGTGAGCAGGAAGGCAAGACTGATATCAAGCTTCTGCACTCTTGTGACGACAATGGTTCCCAAAGTAACTACACTAAAAAAAATCACCGCATTGCTTCCCCATTGACCGGGACTTAGCCACGCATCTTTTGTCAATAGTATGGTTGCGACAATTCCAAAGGCAGATGGATTGAAAATATGTTTCTTATTGAATTTAAAAACATATTTGGAAGCTACGGTTAAGAAGGTGGCTAGCAGGCTTACATACCAATAGTTTGTTTTTAACAGGAGACACAGGCTCATAGCACTGATCAGTACACTGAATCCCCAACGGTCGAATTCATTTGTGTTCAGGAACCTCTTTGACCTGATCGAGTCTGCTCCATACTGGAATAAAAGGCAACCCCCAATACTAATGATATAATGTCGCCAATCAGCATCCCAATGAAGAAATAAAATGCCGTAAGTAAGAAAGACAGCCTGGAAAATTACCTGGAAATACCGCGGATCGAGGGCAAATGATAATCGCTGCATAAGCACTTATTTGCCTTAATGATGAAGTGAATTTGAATATTACACAAGACTTACGGGAAAAAAATGAGAAAATATTTTTATGGAAATGTGCAGGGTTTTGCTTCATCATCTAAAATCCATTCAATTGTATGATCTTTATTTGCATTACCGTCGCAATGCTTAGTGCCCTTTCTTTTGCAAGCGAAGCTTTTTCTCCTTCAAACAGTTCATCCACTGTTTCGTTAAAGTACCTGAGCCAGGTTTCAAAATGATGTTTTTGTATGGGAGACTTCTGGTGCAGGATCATATGAGGCTGCATCGCATTTTTACGGTATGTATCACTTTGAAATAATATGCTGTCCCAAAAATCCACCAGAATATCCAAATGGTGATGCAGGTCGATCTTTGCAACATCGGTAAACAAATAACTTATGGATCTATCGGCTAACAGTTTATTGTAAAACTGCGTAAGGAGTAGAAGCAGGTCTTCCCTGTTAAGAATATCTTTTTTCATTAATCGGGAAACTGCGATTTGTCAATATTAGGAATTATACGAAGCGCATTTTTATAATATATTTTTTTCAGGATCGGGTCGGGCAAACCCAAACCATACATAGCCCAGAAAGCATGATACTTTTTATGGTATGGGAAATACTCATCCTCCGTTTCCAGTACACGAAAATAGGTGGCATACTCCTCAGGCACCCAGCTGTCTTTGCCAAATAAAATCCTGTCCTGGTATTTTTCAAAGAATTTTTTTGCAGCTCTTGGTTGCCGTCCGAGCTCAGCGATCACCGCGCCGAATTCTACATACATGTTTGAGATTTCATCCATCAATGTTCCTAATTTACCAAGATCATTAGGATACCATCCAAAATGTGCATTGATAAAAATTGTATTAGGATGTCTTTTGAACATGCGATGTTGTTCATCCATCAGTTGCTGCCATGGCGCCGGATCGGTATCACTCCGTTTACGACGATCATGTGTTGCCAGCTCAAGCCACCTTTCATTTTTTTCATCCATTGGATCCCAGAAAGGTTTTGGATCAGCCGTGTGGATAAGCACCGGAATTTTCAATTCACCCGCTTTTTTCCAAACCGGGTCCAGGCGGGGATCATCAACAGGGATGCGTTTCCCATTAATGTCTTTTGATGACATGCCAAGACTTTTATAGATCTTCAACCCGTTGGCGCCATTCTTTACATCTTCTTCCAGTTGCTTTGCTGCTTTTTCTCCCCAGCCCTCTTCGCCCACTTTACTAAAATCAACATTAGCAAATACAATAAATCGATTTGGATAATTGCCCCGGATATTATTTATGGATCGTTCTATATTGTTACCGCTTTGCCCGCTCAGGTTCACCATTACCTTCATATTCAGCTTATCCATTTCTTTTATCAGCCCACCCAGGTCCATAGCAGGCATATTGAATTGATGATTGTGCACATCAATGAAAGGAAATTTTGCCCTGGTCACCTTGTGCTCAGTCACTACAAGCGTCGGTGTAGGATCATACTTCTCAAAATCCATTTTTCCATTTGATTGGGCAAAACAACTGCCACCCAAAGCAACCAGAAACACCAAAATTGATCTTTTCATAAATGTCTATTTGAACAGCAAACTAACGAATGATTTAAGCAAAATTTTGCCTTTCATAGAATTTTTAACACGGGGAGAGGTAATTTTATGATGGTTCAGCTTCTCGCCTTCACTTCTTCAAACCTTTCATCATAATCGGGGCGGATCGTTCCCATTATTCTGTCCCAGATTAAAAAGTATAAACCATAATTCCCTTTGAAATACTGGTGATGAAGAT
This sequence comes from Chitinophagaceae bacterium, assembly GCA_035717045.1. Taxonomy (GTDB): domain Bacteria; phylum Bacteroidota; class Bacteroidia; order Chitinophagales; family Chitinophagaceae; genus VBAS01. The sequence goes on along the minus strand of DASTIZ010000071.1, from coordinate 11,854 downwards.
TATGATTAACCGAAGTGTTTATCCATTTACCAAACCAGTTTTTACTAAAGCCTTTTGGATATATCTCATAGCCCGTATGACCATATACATTATAGATGATCGACATCAGGAAAAAGAATGGCAAATGGAGGCTGTGAATGGGGATGGTAAACAGAAAAACGGCGGTAATGCCAACTTCGACGACCGCTTCGAGCGGATGAAAAGCATAAGCAGCCCAGGGCGAAGGATTGGTTGATTGATGATGTACCAAATGAAAAACCCTGAAGAGTTTAGGATGATGCATCATTCGATGTGTCCAATAAAAATATGTATCATGGATGATGAACATCAATGGAAAAGCGGCAAAGAAGTAAAACCATCCAAATTCCCCGATCCTGGTGTAGTGTGTTGTATAAGGCTCAATGTCCGGGTTTTTAATTAAGAAAAATGGAACAAAAGCAAACATTAGCATGGTGATGATTGAATAGGAAACTTCGCGGATATAGTCATTGGGCCTGGGAAATCTTTGCTGTATCTTTTTACCGGCTATCCACTTTCTTAGTAAAACATACCCAACAAGGAATGCCAGGCCGGCTATGTAAAAATATCTTGTGCTGATATTTTCCAGTATTTTGAAATAGTCTTCCCACTTCATCTTTATTTCAGTTTTTCAAGAGTAGCCAATAATTTTTCGTTGCTGCAAAAAATGGCTTTGGGAAGTTTCTCTTTAACCGTTATTACTTTCTCTGGCTTACCGCCGCAAAAAATGATGGGTATCTGCTGCCTTTTTTTTGCTTCCCACAACCATTCAGCGTACCGTGTTCCATGTGAGGGCAAGCGATCAAGACATACAACAAGTACATCCGGTAAATTGCTTCTGAAATCCCCGACGGTCTCGGTACTGAAATGATAATCTACCCTATAACCAGCTTCCCTCAGCGGCCGGATTTTCTCCTTCAGCTCCGCCTCATTAAAATGAATAAAGAAAATCTTTTTCATATCCCTCATTTCCTCATAATCCTGAAAAATCCTATTGATCGTGGTTCTGTTAATGCGCATCCAGCCAATTCTTTCCTTCACCACATTCGGCGATCACCGGAACTTTATTTGGTAATGGCATTGCTTTTTGCATGCATTCAATGATCAATGGTTTTAACTCTTTCACCTCGTCTTTCATGGCATCAAACACCAATTCATCGTGAACCTGCAGGATCATTCTGCTTTTGAATCCTGCTTTTTTCATTGCAGCATGGACTTTTATCATCGCCAGCTTGATCATATCGGCCGCCGTTCCCTGGATCGGCGAGTTAATGGCATTTCGCTCAGCAAATCCCCTTACTGTAAAGTTAGATGAGTTGATATCACGCAACCAGCGCTTACGACCCATTATCGTTTGCACATAACCATGCTCCCTGGCAAAATTGATCGTATCATCCATGTATTTCTGAATACCCGCGAATTGTTTCTTATAATTATCGATGATCTCTTTAGCCTCTGTTCTCGTTATACCGAGGTTGTCAGCGAGTCCAACAGGTCCCTGGCCATAAATAATTCCAAAGTTTACACTCTTTGCTTTGTAACGCATTTCTTTTGTCACATCTTTTTCCGAAACACCATAAACCCGGGCAGCTGTGGCTGTGTGAATGTCTGTTCCATCAATAAAAGCTTTACACATATTCTTGTCAGCACTGATCGCAGCAACAATTCTCAATTCGATCTGGGAATAATCGGCGGATAAAAGAACATGTTTGTTGTCCCGTGGAATAAAAGCTTTTCTGATTTCTTTTCCCCGGTCAGTGCGTACCGGTATATTTTGAAGATTGGGATTATTACTTGCCAGGCGGCCTGTAACGGCAACAGCCTGGCCGTAGGTTGTATGCACCCGTCCTGTTTTCTTATTCACAAGTGCCGGCAAGGAATCTACATAAGTTGACCTGAGCTTTGTCATTTCACGGAAAACAAGGATATCATCGGCGATCTTATGACCTTTTGCTGCAAGCTTTAAAAGCACATCTTCACCAGTTTGATACTGCCCGGTTTTTGTTTTTTTGGCGGAAGGGTCAAGTTTTAATTTGTCAAACAAAACTTCTCCCAATTGTTTTGGTGAAGCCAGATTGAACCGCACACCGGCTTGCTTGTACACGCTTTCTTCGGATATCTTAGCTTCCTTTTCCAGTTCTTTTGAATAATCTTTCAGAAACTCTTCATCGATCCTTATCCCTTCATATTCCATATCAGTCAACACTTTTACCAGCGGGTTCTCAACTTCATAAAAAACTCTTTCAACTTCCTTTTCCTTTAACTGGGGAAGAAAGATCTGTTTCAATTGCAGCGTGATATCCGCATCCTCAGCAGCATACTCTTTTATTTTTTCCAGGTCCACGTCACGCATGCTTCCCTGGGGGCTCCGTCCTTTTTTCCCAATCAACTCTTCAATGTGAATAGGCTCATACCCCAGATATTTTGCACTTAACTGGTCCATACCTCTTTTACCATCAGGCTCTATCACATAATGGGCGAGCATTGTGTCAAATATCTTTCCCTTTAATTCAACATCGTACCATTTGAGCATGAGAAGATCATATTTTGTATTCTGCCCGATCCAGGTTTTGTTCCTGTCATTAAATAGCGGGTCAAATAAGGTTAGTATTTCTTTTGTTCTTTTCTGATCGGGGGGACAAGGTATGTACCAGGCTTCGGACGGTTTAACGGAAAAGCTCAGGCCAACGAGCTCAGCATCATTTGCATCTATACCTGTTGTTTCTGTATCAAAGCATATTTCATCATGTTTTTTTAATTCGGCAACGAGTTTTTTGATGGCCGCGTCATCCTGGACAGCTTCATATTTGTGTGGAGTATTTTGTGCATTCCTGCTTACAGTTATTGCTTCGGATGTATCACTTCCATTTGTCGGCGCCTGCCCGATGGTTACCGCCGGCTCGGGTGCCGCTTCGATAATATTTCCAAATAAGTCCGTTTGCACACCAACAGGCTGTTCTTTCCTGATAAAATCTTTATTGGCCACGGTAATGGCGAATTCTTCTCCCAAAACTCTTTTGCCAAGTGTTTTGAATTCCAATTCTGCAAACACATCTCTCAATGCTTCCTTATTCATTTCTCTGACGCGAAAATCTTCTTCATGAAATTCAACCGGAGCATTGGTAATGATAGTCGCTAATTTCTTACTGAGTATGGCAAGGTCTTTTCCGGCAGCAACCTTTTCTCCCAGTTTGCCTTTTATATTAGCAGCATTGTTCACAACATTTTCTAATGTTTCAAACTCAGCCAGCAACTTGGCCGCTGTTTTTTCACCAACACCCGGAATACCGGGAATGTTGTCCACGGAATCACCCATCAGGCCCAGCACATCGATCACCTGCGTCACATTTTTAATTCCCCACTTATCACAAACCTCCTTTGGTCCCATTATTTCTACATCACCTCCCTGGTAACCGGGTTTATAGATCTTGACCTTATCGTTAACCAGCTGACCATAATCTTTATCCGAGGTTACCATGAACACCTCATAACCTGCAGCAGCAGCTTTTATACTCAATGTTCCTATTACATCATCAGCTTCATAACCGTCAACCTCAACGACCGGCAGGTTAAATCCTTTGATGATCTTTTTTATATCGGGTAATGCGGCAAGAAGATCTTCCGGGGCTTCCTGGCGATTGGCTTTATAATCTTCGTAATCGGTATGTCGTTCGGTGGGCGCTTCTGTATCAAAGCATACAGCCAGGTGCGTTGGCTTCTGATTATTGATCAATTCAAGCAGTGTGTTTGTAAAACCAAACTGTGCATTTGTATTTTTTCCTTTCGAAGTAATTCGTGGATTCCGGATCAGTGCATAGTAGGCCCGGAACACCAGTGCCAGCGCATCAAGCAAGAAAAGTTTTTTTGACATGCCGCTAAGTTAAAAAAATCATAGCGAGCCAATAAAAAATGCCTTGACCGCATTTCCGGCCAAGGCATCCGAATTCTTTTTAAGCAATTAATTACTGCTGGTTGTCCCCGGTCTTTTCATCTTCTTCCTTCCTGATATATTTCTCCGGGTTCTGAACAAGTACGGTACCGGTATAAGCAGCACCATTGTTCGATGATGTATTCACAACGGCGGGGGTCACATCAATGTTAGCTCTGTCTTTATGAATAAAGTTCAGGTAAAGAGCAAAGAACAGCAGGTTAAAAGCAAAGAAATTAACGATCTTACGGATTCGCCTTTTCATAAAATTTGGATTTTAGTTCGTTGGACTAAACTATAAAACGAAAAAGGGGGTACAAAATTTTATAATAATTAAAAAATAAAATTGGGAAAATGTACTCAAGCAGGATTTCGTACATCTACTAATAATAATTTCGGGAAGTACTCGGACGGTAACACCGAGGCAGGCGATAGCTCACCTTTTCATTTCTTCCAACCGTTTTTGTAACCGATACATTTCATCTCTAAGTCTCGCGGCTTCCATAAAATCAAGATCACGGGCCGCCTTCTCCATCTCCTTCCGGGTCCTGGAAATTGCTTTTTCCATTTGGGGAATGGTTTTGTATTCAGCTTGTTCTTCAGCAGCAACCGTTACAAGGTCTTCATCAGGCGCAATGGCATAAGGATTTTTTGGATCATAACCTTTAATATCCAAAACAGATGTCTGGGCAAAAACGTCTTTGGTTGTTTTCTTGATTGTCCTTGGCGTAATACCATGTTCGATATTGTATGCAACTTGTTTTTCGCGACGGCGATTTGTTTCATCAATTGTTTTCTGCATGCTTTCAGTCATTGTGTCCGCATAAAATATAACCAGTCCATCTGCATTTCTTGCTGCCCTGCCGGCCGTTTGGGTCAAGCTTTTTTCATTACGCAAAAAACCTTCTTTATCTGCATCGAGAATGGCAACCAAAGAAACTTCGGGAAGATCCAATCCTTCACGTAAGAGGTTCACACCTACGAGAACATCTATTTCCCCCAGGCGGAGTTGACGAAGTATCTCCACCCTTTCCAGCGTATCGACTTCACTATGTATATATTTTGATTTGATATTGATCCGATGCAGGTATTTATCCATTTCTTCCGCCATGCGTTTGGTGAGCGTTGTTACCAACACCCGGTCACCCTTGGTAACCCGCTTATCGATTTCATCCAGGAGGTCATCGATCTGGTTTACCGAAGGCCGTACCTCAATGGGCGGATCAAGCAAACCAGTTGGGCGCACAACCTGTTCAACCACTACGCCCCCTGATTTTTCCAATTCAAAATCATCCGGGGTAGCAGAAACAAAGATGACCTGGTTCAACATGGATTCAAACTCATGAAAGTTCAGCGGTCGGTTGTCTAATGCCGATGGTAGGCGAAAACCATAGTCAACTAAGATCAATTTCCTGCTCCTGTCGCCTCCATACATGCCGCTAACCTGCGGAATTGTTTGATGACTTTCATCGATCACACACAAGAAATCGCCTGGAAAATAATCAAGTAAGCAGAACGGTCTTGAACCCGGCCTTCTCCTGTCAAAGAACCTTGAATAGTTCTCAACGCCATTACAATACCCAAGTTCACGAATCATTTCGATATCATAGTTCACTCTCTCGCTTAGCCGTTGTGCTTCGATATATTTTCCTGTATTTTTAAAATATTCCACCTGTGCATTCATTTCATCCTGTATCTCGTAAAGGATCTGTTGGATCATATTCTTTGGTGCCAGATAAAGATTAGCAGGAAAGATGGCGGCGTTATCCATTGTACTCATTCTTCTCCCCGTAACCACATCAAAGCTTTCGATCTCTTCGATCTCATCTCCAAAAAAAGTAATACGGTAACCGTGATCGAGATACGGAAGGTTGATGTCAACAGTATCGCCTTTTACCCGGAATGTTCCTCTCTTGAATTCAATCGTTGTTCTTGAATAAAGAATATTTACCAACGAATGGAGAAAGCCCTGTCGTGAAATGGTTTGTTTCTTATGAATGCGGATAATGCCGTTTGCAAATTCATCGGGGTTGCCGATACCATAAATACAACTTACCGATGCGACAACGATAATATCCCGGCGACCACTCAGCAGTTCTGATGTTGCCTGCAGGCGGAGCTTATCCAGTTCATCATTGATTGAAAGATCTTTTTCAATATACACATCGCTCACCGGCAGATAAGCCTCAGGTTGATAATAATCATAATATGAAACAAAATAGCCGACTGCATTTTCAGGAAAGAATTGTTTGAATTCTCCATAGAGCTGAGCAACCAAAGTTTTGTTATGGGTAAGTACAAGTGTTGGCTTTTGTACGTTCTCGATAACGTTGGCGATCGTAAACGTTTTGCCGCTTCCTGTTACGCCAAGAAGAGTTTGGTATTTTTCTCCGGTCAATATCCCGTCTGTCAACTGGCGAATTGCTTCAGGCTGATCACCTGCAGGAGGATAAGGCGTATGGAGTTTGAAAGGCATGCTAATTAGCAAACCTGCAAATTAAAGAAATATCCTGTTGAAGGGTGAATGGTCAATGGTCAATGGTCAATTTCCCTTTCTTGTCATTCGACATATTCACTATTCACCATTGACCATTCGCCATTGACGGGCTGAGATTGTTAATTCAATTCTGCGGACACAGTGATCTTAGGTTCACTGGAAACTTTTCCGGCGGTGATCGGTTGGCCTTCCACGCCAAAGTCAGCGAGCTTGATATTAAATGCAGCATTTGCTTTTACGGTTTTCCCGGCAACCACAATTGTTGCTGGTGTCGTTACCTTTTGAGTTGTACCTCTTATTGTGAGGTCGCCTTCCACATTCACATTATAGGTTCCGTCTTTTTTGAAATCAACGGCTGAAGGATTTGTAATGACCCCACTGAATGTTGCTTTAGGGAATTCATCCGAGTTCAACCAATTCTTTGTATTGAAATGTTCCTGGATCTTTGGGTTTGAAAAAGCAAAATTTTTAATGGCTGCTTCGAACTGCACGGTATTCTTAGCAAGATCGATCGCTGCAACAGCTGTTTTGTTTTCAGCCTTCGGCAGGTCATCAATGGCCGTGGAAGCATCAAAAGCGATCGTTGCGGATGTTGATGTTTTCTTCTGGGCAAAGCCGATCATCGAAATGGTAGCGATAACGAAAGTTAAAATTGTTTTTTTCATGTTTGTCTGAATTTATTTTGTTAAGAATTTATTTTTCTACTGTACTTCGTTTAAAACTTATAAAATAATTGCCCAGTATCTCACTGTAAATACCATCGCTGCAGGAGCCTTTGATCACTACCCTATCTCCTTCTTTTAGACTTTTGGCCCTGCCCATATCTTGTTCCTGGAAAGCGAAGATGATATACGAGCCAGTCGTTGTATCGGCCATTTTGATATTCATCGTGGTGTCGGCAGGTTCCGTTGCCGTAATGATCCCTTTAACTGCAATTATTTTTTCTGCATATTTCTGATTTGCTGCCTTATGGTCTCTCTCAAATTCTTTTATGAATGGAATGGCCTCCACCGTATAGTCCGTGCTTAAGCCGGCAGTATCTTCATGCCGGAGTGTAGCAAAATGAAAATATAAGACCAGTGCAATGCCCAGTAGGGCACCTGAACCAATGATCAACCATTTCAATACTTTTTTGTTTGTGGGATGCTTTAGCATAGCTTACAAAACCTTTTAGACGCATTATACCAAAAAAACTGGCGGTTTAACAGACCACAAAGTTTGGACCTGCAGTAACCGCCTCACTTGACATATGTTAATTAAAAAAGCCGTCTTAGAATTTTAAGACGGCCTTCACTAACCCATGTTTGTTTATCGATATAAACAGACTCTATACTGTTTGCATTTCTTTTATTTTTTCCCTGATCTTGGTCTCGAGCTCATTTGACAATTCAGGGTTATCGATCAGCAATTGTTTTACTGCATCACGGCCCTGTCCAAGCTTGTCGTTGTTATAGCTGTACCAGCTGCCACTTTTTTGAACAACGCCCAACTCAACACCCATATCTATGATCTCACCGGTTTTTGATATGCCTTCTCCGAAAATGATATCAAATTCTGCTGCACGGAACGGTGGAGCTACTTTATTCTTCACCACCTTTACTTTTACGCGGTTCCCCACTGCCTCTTCACCGTCTTTTATTTGAGAGGTACGGCGAATATCTAACCGCACCGAGGCATAGAATTTAAGTGCATTACCACCAGTCGTGGTTTCAGGGTTGCCAAACATGACTCCTATCTTCTCTCTTAACTGGTTGATGAAAATGCAAATAGTGTTTGTTTTTGCAATAGTTGCTGTGAGCTTACGCAATGCCTGGCTCATCAATCTTGCGTGTAACCCCATTTTACTATCACCCATTTCACCTTCCAGTTCACTTTTTGGAACCAATGCAGCAACTGAATCGATCACCACAACATCCAAAGCGCCGGAAAGGATCAGGCGATCGGCGATCTCCAATGCCTGTTCACCATAGTCAGGTTGAGAGATCAGCAGATTGTCAACATCAACACCTAGTTTCTGCGCATAGCTGCTGTCAAATGCATGCTCGGCATCAATGATAGCACACATGCCACCTTTTCTTTGAGCCTCAGCGATCACATGTGTTGCAATGGTTGTTTTACCCGAAGACTCGGGTCCATAGATTTCCACTACCCGGCCACGCGGCAAACCGCCAATGCCGAGTGCTGTATCGAGGCCGATGGATCCGGTAGATACGATTTCCTGTATCTGTTCCGCCCTTTCATTCATCATCATGACGCTGCCCTTGCCAAAATCTTTTTCGATCTTGTCTATTGTCAGCTTCAATGCTTTTAATTTTTCATTGTTGGTTGACATATCTGTAGTTTTTTCTTTTGCTTTTGCCATGGACCAAAGTTAAGTTTTCAATAGGGCGGGGGTTAAAAAGTTATTCAGGAACGAAACTAATCATTTTAGCAAATAGAAACTAATTTATTTGGATGTTTTTTTAAAAATCCCACTTTTAGCTAACCTGGCAAGAAGAAAATTCGTCTCAAATCCCCGAAAAATAATCCCGATATTTGCTGTCCAAAAACTTTTGAATTATGAAGTATATATTTTCCCTGATGGTGGCCGTAGCTGCCATGGTGATTGTAAATGCACAGGAAGCTGAATCTGCAAAACCAGGTGTCACTTATGGTAAATACTCGGAAGAAGGAGTGAAGCCAATAAGCGTTAATGACCTGGAAAAAAAGATGTCAGACAATAAGTTTGATGGTAAGATCGAGGGTAAAGTGGTGGAAGTGTGCCAGGCAATGGGTTGCTGGGCAAAATTGAAAAAGGAAGATGGGTCTACGATCATGATAAAAGTAAAAGATCATGAATTTGCGATGCCTAAGGATATTGTGGGAAGAACCGTTGTAGTAGAAGGTAAGGCTGAACTAAAAGAAACGTCGGTGGAAATGCTTAAACATTATGCTGAAGATGCAGGCAAAAGCAAAGAAGAGATTGAAAAAATAAAAGATCCGAAGAAAGAAGTGATCATGATGATCAAGGGTGTGAAGGTGGTTGAGTAAAGATAGTCGCGATAAGACGAGGCCTCCCCACGGAGGCTTTTTTATTCCCATAGCTTTTGTATCGACTGCTGAATGCTGTAAATACTCATCCAGCCCATAACAATTACCACGGACCAGCCTATTACCTGCATCCAAACCGGGTGCTTGTATCCTTTCATGATTGAAGACCTCGAGGCTGCAATAAGAATAACAGACAGTGCAAGAGGCAAAATGATACCATTTGCCCAACCGGCAAAAACGACTATCCGGACAGGATTTCCAATACTGACAAAAATTATTGTTGATGTTATAATGAACAGGCTGATTATTATTTTTTCATTTCTGGAAATAAAGGGATGCAATGTTTTCCAGAATGATACCGACGTAAATGATGCACCCACCACTGATGTAATGGCCGCGATCCAGAGAACAACCCCAAAGAATTTATAACCGAGTTCCCCGGCTGCAGATTGAAAAACAGATGCTGGTGGATTGTCAGCGGCAAGCCTTACTCCTCCCCATACAACACCCAATGCTGCAAGAAACAATATATAACGCATAAAAGAAGTGATAAGGATCCCGCTCACTGCACTGTTGGTAACCGTTTTTACATTCTCTTTTCCTTTTATCCCTGCGTCCAGCAACCGATGTGCCCCGGCGAATGAAATATAGCCGCCAACCGTACCTCCAACCAGGGTTACAATTTTCTTTATATCGATCTGCTCAGGCCAGAACGTTCTGTATAATGCCTGTCCGACCGGGGGGTGTGATACAAGGGCAATATAGACAGTCAGGCCGATCATAATTAGTCCCAGCCATTTTGCAAACCCATCGATCAGTCTGCCGGCTTCTTTGTACCAAAAGATCCCAAGAGCGATCACACAACTGATGATGGCGCCATATTCAGGTTTCATTCCGGTCAACACATTTACACCTAAGCCACAACCGGCAATATTGCCGATGTTAAAGATCAATCCACCAAAAGCAATAAGGAAAGCGAGAACGAAACCAAGCCTGGGCAAAATCTTATTAGCAATATCCTGCGCCCTGTTCTCGCTCACGGTTACAATTCGCCAGATATTTATTTGAGCGCCGATATCTAACAATATTGACACCAATATAACGAAGCCAAAGCTGGTAAGTAATTCTCCGGTGAATTGCGATGTTTGGATCAAAAAACCCGGACCGATAGCGGAAGTCGCCATCAGGAAGGCGGCACCCAGTATGGCGGAGTTTTTTTTCATGTTTGAGGTGTCCGAAAGCATCCAGTTGTGAATGGTAAATGGTCCACGGTGAATTTGGGAACAGGCATTCATACACAGAGTGCCAATTACCTATGTGAATTGCCGATTGATCATTGACCATTCATTTGCTACGCTTCGCCCGCAATGACTTTCACCATTGCGCTCACCTGGCCCTGATCTCAACTCCCTCGGCAATCAACGCCGCATGAATTGCCTTTGCAAACTCTACCGCGTGATCACCATCACCATGGATGCAAACCGTTTCGGCGATTATCGGAATTTTCTTTCCTGCTATTGAGGTTACCGTGCCTTCTTTTACCATTTGCAGTACCTGGGCAACTGCTTTATCGGGGTCTTCTATCAGGGCGCCGGGTTTAGCACGCGATGTCAGGCTTCCGTCATCTTTATAAGTACGGTCGGCAAACACTTCGTTTGCTGTGTTTACTCCGAGGTGCTTCCCTTCTTTCACAAGGTAGCTTCCACTAAGGCCGTATAAAACGTATTTCGGGTTAGTGTCCAGGATTGCCAATGCCACAAAAGGGGCCAATGCTTTGTCTCTCGCGGTCATATTATATAAGGCCCCATGGGGTTTTACATGATGAATGGGCACGTCATTTTCTTCAGCGATCTTTTCCAGGTAATTGATCTGTTTTACGATCATTTCATATATTTCCCCGGGATGAAGCGTCATGTCAGTTCTTCCAAAATTCGGTTTATCAGGAAACGATGGGTGTGCGCCAACGGCAACATTATACTTTTTGCAAAGCTGGACCGTTTGTTTCATTGTATTTGCATCGCCGGCATGATAACCGCAGGCAATATTCGCTGAAGATATATAACGCATGATCGCTTCATCGTTACCTACTCCTTCACCCAGGTCACAATTGATATCAATCGTTTTCCTTTCAGATTTCATGGGTATAATTTTCAAATCTCAATTTACAGGCAATTTGCAGTTGAAGCAAATGCTGTTGTTGGTTTATCAATAAAGTTTCGGCTGTCTGGTGATCGGTGAATTTGAAATGCATTGTATCGCCCGTGTTCATCTGCGCAAGTTTTGATAAATGAGCCGAAATGACATTGCCTAATCTCGGATATCCCCCTGTGGTCTGGTGATCGGCCATTAAAATGATGAGCTGCCCATCAGGCAATAATTGT
>DASTIZ010000070.1:0-6838 GCA_035717045.1 Chitinophagaceae bacterium | reverse complement strand
AGGTGCGCAGGCTGAGCCGGAATTATGATAATCAGTCTCACCCGATGGTCTTTGGTTTGACCAACATAGTACTTATCGTAAATGGCGAGTATAAAATATACACAAAAACACTCGCGCCTGATAAGCTATTCAGGCCGTGTCACTTGATAAAGCTGCTTTTAGCAACCTCACAAACGAATCTTTAATGAAATGGCAGGTTGAAAAACTGTTTCCTGCCCATTCAATTGGGGTAATTTTATTTTCTGATGATTGATACCAATTGTGGCCGCTTTTCTGGCATTGTTCCCGGAACTGATAAAAAATGGGATGCTCGCTAGTCCTGAAGCGATGCCGCCACCCACCAGCCACAATCCAACGTCAAAATTGGGCCCGAAATCCAGTTCATTTGGGTCGTTGTTATTATCACCATTGCCGACTATTATTCCGGAAACGATAAGTGCCCCGCCAACTCCAGCGAGTACATAACCTACGGTTTTTTGATTTTTGCTTTTGGTTAGATAGTATTCCTTTGTTTCATTTTTTCCCTGGGCTAACAGGGTCATTACTGAGAATAGCGCCAAAATGGAAAGAAGCGTTCTCATAAAAATGATTTAGCTCTAAATTAAGAAGGGTTAAGTGTCAGTATCAATGATATTGGTCACCTTACAACATGATCATATGCCGGAGAAACAGAAAGAGAAAGAGAAAAAAATGAGTGGTTGTTTTGGAACTAACTGGCATAGCTCCCGTATAACTGTGGCTTAACCTTCCGGTAGCGATCGGGCGGCGATCCTGCGTCTTTCCTGCGTCTTTCAGGCGTCTTTTACCGCCCGATATACGCCGGATAGTTGCCGTGATCACTTGCATTTATCGAATGCTGGTATTACTTTCGTTTTACAACAGTTATCCGAAAACCCTATGGCTATATCTACAAACATTCTTCTGAAAGGTGTCAAAGGCACTATCAACAAACAGATCGTAATAAGACAGTACGGATCGAAGACCGTATTGAGCGGCTATCCCAATTTTTCAAATTACAAACCTTCGGCCAGGCAAAAACGCCGCAACGAGATCATGCGGCTTGCCAATGAGGAAGTAAGAAGTATCAAGGCTGATAAAGCACTGAGGGAAGCTGCGCAGCTTCGGCTGAATCTGCCGAGCAATAAGCTTCATCACGCACTGCTAAAGGAGTGCATGCTTAGGCTTGATTCTGAGGTTGAGTAACAACCCGGCAGGCAAGTGCAGGTTTGTTCAGTTCTTCTTTCGGACCAGGTTCAAATCAACATCACAAATCAAAAAAGCAGGTAATCTTTAACGGACCTGATGATCGCGGAATTAATGTACCGAAGCAAGAGTGCCCTCTGCTGCAACAATAAGTGACATTGCAACAATATAGCTATCATGCTTTGCTGCATGTTTGTCCGAAATTACTTTTTGTAATTTCTGTACATGATCAAGCAAATCTGCTTTAGTGACAGTACGAGGTAATGCAAACGGCTTATGAATCTCAAATTCATCTTTTAATAAATCGGTAATTGGAACTTCAAGAATTTTAGAAAGCTCTTTAACATGGTGCACTGTCAGGCCGGTAATGTTGTTCTCAATCTTGCTATAAGCATTTTGAGACATCCCCATTTTGGAGGCGACATACTTTTGCGAATAATTTCGCATTTCCCTGTATTTCTTAATGACAATCCCAGGCATGATTAATTCAAATTAATGGATTTGTTCGTGAAATTGTTATGATTTTCATCAACTGCCGAATATTAAGCGAATGTTAAGGTCTATTTACTTTACAACTTATAGCTATAATCCAACCACCGCCAGTTATACCAAATAGCGTCTTTTAAAAAATACCCTGCATCTTGCAGCCACTTTGAAAAAGCTGCTCACCATATTTCTTTTAATTACCCTCGCCTGGCAAGCAACAGGATACATTCATCACAAAATAGATAATGTTAGCTTCACGCAAAACGTTGAAGATGAAAAAGCGAGTGAAGGAAAAAACGAACATGAGTATCTTTCTTATGCTTCTTTAGCTGAAGTTGAACTTCTTATAAAGAGATCATTCAGCTCTTATTTTTGCAAACCTTGCCTTTCGCCTCCACTGAGTCAGCTCACCCCTCCTCCGGACTTTGTTTATAACATCTAACCCTTACGCTTCCTGATGTCAGTCACTTATTATACTGTGCCTGATCAATGAAGGTGGGATAAGAGAATCACATCTATTATTCAATTTATTCTTCAAGTAAACATCATCATGGCTAAACCGCTCAGCCCTGCTGCAAGGTTATGGAACCTTGTGCAGGAAGAAAAATCTGAAATTACTGCAATTTACTTTTTTGCCATCCTTGGCGGTCTTATTCAATTAACACTACCTGTCGGCATACAAACAATCATTGGCTTTGTATTGGGGGGAACGTTGTCGGCCTCACTTATGGTGCTCATCACCATACTGGTTTTGGCAGTGTTGTTTACCGGCATCATACAGGTTAACCAGATGAAGGTTATCGAAAAGATTCAACAGCGAATATTTGTACGTTATTCGTTTGCTTTCGCAGATCGCATCCCTAAACTCGACCTGAAAAAGGTGGATGGTTTTTATCTGCCGGAATTAGTTAACCGGTTTTTTGATACCGTGTCATTACAAAAAGGCTTTGCCAAGCTGCTTTTGGATCTGCCATTGGCAATTATTCAAATATTCTTCGGGCTGACCTTACTTTCCTTTTATCATCCCTTCTTTATTCTTTTCGGTTTGTTAATCCTGGTATTGCTGTGGCTCATTTTAAGGACGACGGGTAATAAAGGATTACAAAGCAGCCTGGCCGAAAGCAGCTATAAGTATGCATTGGTGGGATGGTTCGAAGAAATGGCGAGACTCGTAAAGTCTTTTAAGTTTTCAAACGCCGACTTACACCTTATAAAAGCGGATGAAAAAACCGGTAACTACCTCCAGGCAAGAACAGAACATTTCAAGGTTCTCGAATTTCAATTCAAAGTGATCGTAGCTTTTAAGGTTTTAATAACGGCTGCAATGCTTGTGGGAGGTGTAGTGCTGTTGTTAAATCAGCAAATTAATATTGGCCAGTTCGTAGCTGCGGAAATTATCATCATTACTATCATCGCTTCTATTGAAAAGATTATTACAAATCTTGATAGTGTGTACGATGTCATGACGGCTGTCGAAAAGATCAGCAAGCTTATTGATAAGCCATTGGAAAAAGGAGGTAATTATCAGCTTGAATCGTCATTGCCAATAGCTATCAGTGCAGAAGGATTGCGTTTTGCTTATGATAAAAAGCCGGTGGTTGCGGATTTGAATTTTTCAATTAATCCCGGGGAGAAGGTTTGCATTAAGGGGCGTGCCGGTGTCGGAAAATCAACCATGCTCAGACTGTTAACCGGCGTATATAAAGATTTCGAAGGCCATCTGCTTATTAACAAGATCCCCATTGCTAACTATGATCTTGCTTCTCTTAGGGAAAGAATGGGCATTTTGTTTCAGCACGAAAACATTTTTCATGGGACGTTGTGGGAAAACCTGACAATGGGTAAGCCAGGTACAGATAAGGTCTTAATTAATGATTTGTGCGAAAGAACGGGTTTGCAGTCTTTTCTCTCTAACCAGCCTAATGGGTACGATACAGAACTGGATCCCACCGGCAAACGCCTGCCCCGCAGTGTTGTTCAGAAAATACTGTTGGTGAGGGCTTTGGCGCATAAGCCTTCCTTGTTGATAATGGAAGAGCCCTGGCAGGGCATCGAAGAAGAATACCGGCATAGCATTCAGGAACTCATATTGAATGCCAGCAATACGACAGTGATAGTTGCAACCACTGACGAGTCCTTTTCGGAAAAATGCAATCAAATCATTCATCTCGAAATTCAAAAATCAGCAGCATGACGAAGTTTTCATCCTATCAGAAAATATACAGGCATAACAAAAGGAGTAAGATTAAAAGGTGGTTCTATTTACTTATGGCCTTTGCTGCAATAATCATGTTCCTTCCCTGGACGCAGAATATAAGAGCAAAAGGGAAAGTAACTACGCTCAGGCAGGAGCAGAGGCCACAACAGGTAAATACAATAATTGGCGGAAGCGTGGAAAAATGGTATGTAAAAGAAGGTGACTTTGTAAGCAAAGGCGATACGATTGTTCAGCTGTCCGAAATCAAGGCAGACTATCTTGACCCGGAACTTGTGGAACGTACGGGCGAACAGATCACCGCCAAGCAGTATTCCATGCAATATTATCAAAGCAAGATCACTGCAACGGAAAACCAAATAGGTGCTTTGCAGGCAACACTCAAAGTCAAGCTGAGCCAATTGCAGGGAAAACTTCTTCAGGCAGAGGTAAAAATAAAATCTGACAGCGCTGACATGGTAGCGGCCGAAAACGATTGGAAGATTGCGACTTTTCAGTTCAACAGGCAGAAGGCAATGCATGATAGCGGTCTGGTGTCGTTAACACAGCTCGAAAACAGGAACCAGGCATACCAGAGTTCACTTGCCAGGAAGATCAGTGCAGAGAACAAATACTTTGCTTCAAAACAGGAACGATCCATTTTACATCTTGAGATCAGCGCCGTTCAGCAGGAATATGCAGAAAAAGTATCGAAGGCCGAAGGAGATAAATTCGGTTCACTTTCAATGGTTGCAACAAGCCAGGGCGACATTGCCAAATTGCAGAACCAATATGCTTCATATGCTATCCGCAACGGGATGTATTATGTAATTGCACCTCAAAGTGGTCAGATTATCAGAGCACGGGCATCGGGTATCGGAGAAGTGGTGAAAGAAGGCGAAATGCTGGTTCATATTGTACCCGATCAAATTGAATACGCTGTGGAATTATATGTAAGGCCGGTTGATTTGCCTCTTGTTTCACCGGGGCAGGAGGTGCGTTTTCTGTTCGATGGATTTCCTGCAATTGTTTTTAGCGGGTGGCCCGAAGCTTCATACGGAACTTATGCAGGCATTGTGTCGGCGGCAGAAAGTGATGTAAGTGAGAATGGAAAATTCAAGGTGCTCATCAAAGAAAATGCTTCTTACCGCAAGTGGCCTAAAGAATTAAAGATTGGAACGGGTGCTAACGGCATTGCTTTGTTAAAAAATGTTCCGATATGGTATGAGCTCTGGCGTAATATCAATTCATTTCCGGCAGATTATTATAAACCTACTAATACAAAGGAGCAAAAGTGAAACTGATCATTCTGTTTCTTTTATTATCGGTTACGGTTTGCGCAAAAGCACAACAAAAAGTTTTTACTGAGGACGAACTGAAGGCTGTTATCGTAAAGTTTCATCCTATCGCTAAGCGGGCCTCTATTGATGTGAAGATTGCAAAATCAGAGATTTTATCCGCCAGGGGTGGTTTTGATCCAATCTTTACAAATGAATCGGCCCGAAAGGAGGTTGGAGGTTTAACCTATTACGATCACCAGGTAAATGAAATAAGTATACCTACATGGTATGGTATTGACCTGTACGCAGGAAAAGAGAGAATTACAGGTGGCCGTGTAAATCCGGAAGAAACCAATGGTTCAATAACCTATATGGGTTTTTCGGTTCAGCCCCTGCAAAACCTTTTGATGGATAAACGCAGGGCCGTTCTTCTGCAGGCCAAAAACTTTCATCTTTTATCAGAGGTGCAAAGGCGCATCGTTGTAAATGATCTATTGCAGGATGCACTTCAAACGTATTGGAACTGGTGGGAAAAATATCATGTGCAGAAGATGATGCAGGCTGCCCTTTCGAACGCAGAAAGAAGATTTACATTGGTAAAAACGGCTTTTCAATTGGGCGACCGTCCGGCTATTGACACCATAGAAGCATTTACACAGGTGCAATCATTTCAAATAAAACTTTCCGAAGCTTATCAAAACCTCGTTGGTGCCAGTCTTGAGTTATCAACTTTTTTATGGACGGATAATGGTGAACCGACGGTGCTGCCTTTCGATGCTTCTCCGCCAAATTTCAAAGAGAGAAAGTTATTTACACTGGCAGAAGTTTTAAGTTTCGCAAGCTCTCATCCGGAGTTAATACAGTACGACTATCAACTCAAAGGGCTGCAAATCGATAAGGGACTTGCATTTCAATCACTGCTTCCTGAATTTAAACTAAAGTATAATCAAACGGGCTACAACTTATCAAAAACGGTAAATGCTCCGTGGTTTAACAATAACTACCGGTTAGGTGTCAGCTTTTCTATACCGCTGAGGCTTTCAGAAGGAAGAGGCAGTTACCAAAAAGCAAAGCTCGAGATAGAAAGCACACGACTAAATCAGGCAAACAAACAAGTGCAACTATATACCAGGGTAAAACAATTCTATACAGAATGGCAGCAAACAGAAACGCAGCTAAGCCTGCAAAGCAAGTTGCTGGCTAATACTATTGCCCTGCAAAAGGGGGAAGAAATAAGATTTAATAATGGTGAAAGTTCCCTGTTTCTTCTTAATGCAAGAGAGCAGAAAACAATTGAAGCAGAACAAAAGTTGGTTGAGTTGAAAGCGAAAGCGCAAAAGGCGGCTGTTAGCGTGAAATGGTCAGCCGGAATATTAGCAGAATAAATGCTGCATGAAGAGAAAGAGGAAGAGAGCGGAGAAAGAGTGTTTGATCGCTCTCTTTCTTCGCTCTCTTTCTAAATCAGTGCCCAGGACTGGATTGGCAAGTTTCTGGGCGCTAATTTTTTATAGACAATGTGTGTCAGAATTGTGTCGCAAAAAATAAAGAGCTGAAATGTGTGCCGGTTTTGCGCGCTTGTTTTCGCTTATTACCTGTCAAGACAAATATATTAATAAAAACTTTTTTAAAAAAAGATTGAAGATAATAGAAGGTTGGAAACTAACTTTCGCAGCTG
>DASTIZ010000069.1:0-3535 GCA_035717045.1 Chitinophagaceae bacterium | reverse complement strand
AAAGATATGTTGGTACAAATGATGCCATCTAAATTCTTTAATCCTGTTCAGGTGTTTCAGCTCATTGTGATAAACAACCAGGTCGAGTATAGCTGTTGGTTGAAATAGATTTGCCTTGCCACTCCCCTTTATTGTTGAAGTCCGCACTCCGCTAATAATGTAAGATTGTAAACCAAATAGTTCAGTAAAGGTGGTAACGATCAAACTGGTTTCGCCGTATTTCACTGTTCTTAAGACGATCCCTTTTGTTTTATGTGTCCTGTCAGCCATTTTGAGTTAGGTACTCCGTGTATTCTAAGGTTTATATATGTCCAAATTTAATTTATACGGCTTTGGAATATTGCTCGATAAAAGGTGTTTGACGATTTATCACAGCAAACATTCTAAAGATTAATTTATTTCGGACGATGTTAATGGCGTTCCGTGGCCATTCTATTTTGATATAAAAACAATTTTCGTCGCAAAATTCTCTTTGCGGCTTTCATTAGTTATTAAAACCAAATAAACACCACTTGATATCTTTCTTCCTTTATAATCTCTGCCATCCCAAGTGGCCTGCCCACCCAATGCCCTGGTTTGATATACCAATCTTCCATTAGGTTCGGTGATCTTTATAATGGCATTATTCACCAGGCCACGTATGGCAATTGTACCTGAATAACCCGGGGGTACCGGGTTGGGAAACACCTGCACATTGCTGCTTGTTTCTTCTCCCTCTGTTGCCGTACCTCGAAATGAACAAATGCCACTTGCTGTTGCAAAAAAGACTTCCCCTGTTCTGCCGTCAATAGCAATAGTTCTTACATCATCACTCAACAAAGGACTATTGGCCTCAGTAAAACGGTAGATCACTTTGTCTCCTCCAGGATTTATCAGCCATGCACCGTTTGGTGTTGCTATCCATTTTCTATCGGCGCCGTCAACAGCAATATCCCTCACTTCTTCACCTTTAAAAAGATATTGATTGAAACCGCCCTGTGTTACGACAGGCAGGAATGCATCACAGCCCTGTGACGAAAAGACATTTTGCGGACATTGAACAATGCCGATACCGTCATCTGTACCGACCCAGATAAAACCGCTCTTATCTTTTACAAGACTCAACACATTATTCGATGGAAGGTTTCCAATCCCAGGACCGCTGCGATACAATTTCCATTTGTCATCAGCAGGGTTGTCGATGGTGTTATTGTCGTTAAAGACGATCAAACCATTCTTTGGGGATATTATCCATTTCTGACCTTCATCATCGATCACAATTCGGGCAATAGCATTTTCATTAAGCGCAAACGGCGGGGCAAAACTCTTCCCTGTGTTGTCATTCTTTCTCACCACAATAGGTTGCGCTGCGCCGTAATTAGCGATCCATAAATTCTTCTCCCTGTCAAACGTTAAACCTGATACACGATAGCTTCCGGGATCAAAAGTCGCCGGGCGGAGTAAAGAATTTTGTTTGAATATTTCAAAATTGTTTCCCGATCTGATATGTAATAAACCACCGCCGTAAGAACCAGCCCACACTGATTCATCTTCCGGATCAACAGCTACAGAAATAATATCAGGAAACGAATCAAGTTGAGTAAACTGCCTGCTATTATAATTTATCCATTGCCCATCTGAAAATTTGTAAAGGCCGCTCTTATTGTTTTGCTTTTGCCAGCCTGCAGCCACCGCTCCCGCAGCAGCGTATAAAATATTATTCGCAACAATCATGTCGCCTGTGGCAATCGATTGTGGCGAATTCAAATTATAATTCTGAAAACCAGAGGAGGTAAATCTCGTTAATCCACCAATACTGTCAGCCACCCAATAATCATTGCCTTCCAAAATTGCCTTCATGGGTTGCACAATTACTCCGGGCTGCTGAATGATCCTTGCTACCGTTCCGTCAGCATTCAAGGACGTGATCCTTGCACCTGTATTATTGACCTGGCAAATGATAAGCTTACCCGATGACGAGCTAATGCTTCTGATCTTCCATGAAGATTCTGTAAAAAATAAATTCCAGTTATTTCCATTTTCAGTAAATACAGAATCATTCTTTAAAGTGAAAATCTTACCAGATGCAGTAACGACGTCATCATACACTCCGCTTGTCAAACCATTCATACCACTTAAAATCTGCCAGTTCAAATAATTGGCAGGATCGTTTGTAGCCACTGATGTTCTTTTCAGCCCTTCATTTGTAGCGGCGTAATAAAAAGAATTACCAGCCGCAAATCCGTTTACTTTTACCTGTCCTCCATTATTCCCGATAAACCATGAATCTCTTACCTCGTACTTACCACCATCGATCACGATCACTCCAAGCCCCGTTGAGAGATAAAAATATTCCCCTTGAGAATAGACATTATAAATGCTTTTATCGCCATTGATGTTGTCAATCTTCACATCAGGTATATTAAAAATGTCATTTCTATAGATGATATCGATATTACTGGTTCGATAACCAATAAAGAGTTTGCTATTTACCGGGTCGTAGTCAATGGCAGAAACGCCTGTTTCATGCAAACCATTTACGCGGCTCATTTTTGTCACAGAATTATCAGAAAGATCGATTGAAAAAAGACTATACGGCGTCGCGCAAAATACCTGGTTATTGCCAGCAACAACATCAATGGCAGAATGATAAGGAAGATGTTCCCTCCAGTAACCAATTGCAGGAACCGGATCCTGCGAATAAGATTTAAAGAAGAGTATAACTAAAGAAAAAAATGCCGATATGATCTTGCAACAACTCACTTTTCAAAAATATCACTCTTCATCTAAACAAGACGATGGTTTAACAGGCCATTCAGCTATTTTTATGTTTCTTTGGGGGCAGTTTTTACGAACAAAGATCAATCTATGTGGAAAAGCCTTGGCCAGTTTATTCTTAAGTACAGGATCGCTCTTTTACTCATTCTCCTCGCCGCCACAGGTTTCATGGGTTATGAAGCAAAAAAACTCGAGTTAAGTTATGAATTTGCCAATGCTATACCCACCGACCATCCTAAATACATCGCGTACCAGCAATTCCGGAAGAAATTTGGAGAAGACGGAAATCTTCTGGTGATCGGCATACAAACGGACAAATTATTCCAGGAAAAGATCTTTAATGATTATAACCGGCTCGGCAGCGACATACAGAAAATACAGGGTGTGGAGGATATTATTTCATTGACCACAGCCATCCGCCTTAACAAAAATGAAGAAGCGGAAAAATTCAATCCACAAGTGATCTTTGGCCCAGGACCATTTTCACAAACACAGATCGACAGCATCAAAAACGTTTTTCTTGCTCTCCAATTCTACCGTGGGTTATTATACAATCCCGAAACAAAGGCATGGTTGATGGGCGTGCCTATCAACAGGGCCGTTTTGAATTCAAAAAAAAGAGAATCGGTTGTTGCACAGATAATGTCATTAGCTGAATCATTTGGAAAAAAACATTCTTTGGAAGTACACTTAAGCGGTTTGCCCCTTATTCGTACGCTGTTGGCAATCCGGATCGCTGGTGAAATGAAATGGTTCCTGATTATATCGGTAATGCTTT